>DASSJI010000001.1:0-17768 GCA_035691285.1 Vicinamibacteria bacterium
GAGCCGGGCGTGCCGCGCTCCCTGGAACCGTACGCCGACGAGACGCTCCTCGACGTGTTCGCGCGCAGCGCCCGGGAGGACCCGGAGCACCCGACGCTGCTCTTCAAGGGCGCTCCCCTGCGCGCCGCGGAGCTGGCTCGGCTCTCGGACGCCTTCGCCCGCTTCCTCGTCGCGCGGGGCATCGGCCGTGGCGATCGCGTCGCGACCCTGCTGCCCAACTGCCCGCAGGCGGTGATCGCGATGCTCGGGGCCTGGAAGGCGGGAGCGGTGCTCGTGCCCTTGAACCCGCTCTACGCCGAGGAGGAGCTGCGCAAGCCCCTTGCGGCGACCGGCGTCAGGGCCATCGTCGTCCTGACGCCGTTCTACGAGCGCGTGAAGCGCGTGCAGGCGTCGACCCGCCTGACCACGATCGTGGCCGCGAACATCAAGGAGCATCTGCCGCCCCTGCTGCGGATCCTGTTCACCCTCTTGAAGGAGCGGCGCGAAGGCCACCGCGTGCGGCTCCGAGACGGCGACCTGAGCTTCCCCGAGACGCTCCGGGCCCCGGGGGCGGGGGCGCCGGCTCCGGCGCGGCCCGACGACACGGCCTTCATACTGCTCTCGGGCGGCACGACCGGCACGCCGAAGGGCGTCCTCGTTCCCCACCGCGGCCTCAGCATCACCGCACGCCAGCTTCGCGCCTGGGTGGGCCGCTTCATGGTGATGCGCGAGGACCGCATCCTGCTGCCGCTCCCGCTGTTCCACGCCTTCGGATGCATCGCGACGCTGGGCCAGTCCCTCATCGGCCGCAACCCCCTGATCCTCGTCCCGAACCCCCGCGACCTCGGCGACGTCGTGGCCACGATCCGGCGCGACCGCCCGGCCTTCTTCGTGGGCGTGCCGACGCTCTACAACGCGCTCTTGAACCACGCCGCGGTGCGCTCGGGCCGAGCCGACTTCCGCTCCATGAAGCTGTGCTTCTCGAGCGCGGCTCCCTTGCTCCTCGAGACGCACCGGCGCTTCGAGACCCTGACCGGCGGCCGGCTCGTCGAGGGGTACTCGCTGACCGAGGCCGGCATCGCCGCCGTGATCACGCCCCTTGCGCATCCGGGCAAGCCGGGGAGCGTCGGGACCCCCCTCCCCGACGTCGACCTGCGCATCGTCGACGCCGAGAGCGGCGAGCGCGAGCTGCCCCGGGGCGAGGTGGGCGAGGTGCTGCTGCGGGCGCCCCAGATCATGCCGGGCTACCTGGACGATCCGGAGGAGACCGCCGTCGCCCTGCGCCGGCACGACGAAGGGCCGCCCTGGCTCCACACCGGCGACCTCGGCTACCTCGACGAGGACGGCTTCCTGTTCCTCGTGGACCGCAAGAAGGACCTGATCAAGATCTCGGGCCTGCAGGTGTGGCCGCGGGAGATCGAGGAGGCCGTGGCCGAACACCCGAAGGTCGCCGAGGTGGCGGTCGCGGGCGTGCCCGATCCGGCCAGGGGCGAGGTCGCGAAGGCCTGGGTCGTGCTACGCGAGGGCCAGCGCCTCACCCTCGAGGAGCTGCGCGAGCACTGCAAGGGGCGCCTCGCGCCCTTCAAGGCGCCGGCGCTCCTCGAGGTCCGGCGGGACCTTCCGAAGAGCATGGTGGGCAAGGTCCTGCGGCGCGTGCTGGTGGCGGAGCACCGCGCCTCGGTCTCGTAGCCTCACGGCGCCTCGCCCAGGGCCCGCAGCCGCTCGCGAGCCAGCGCGGCGTAGTGGCGGTCCTCGACCAGGTAGCCGGGCCGTGGCGAAGCCGCGGCACAGGCCCGCAGCAGGCGTACGGCCTCGGCGCGGCTCTCGGGCTCGTGCGCGAGCAAGCCTCCGGCAAGGGACCAGAGGGCGACGGTGTTCTGCGGCGCGAGGGCGACCGCCGCTCGAAGCTGCTCCAGCCCCTTGCGGCGCGAGACGAAGCCCGTGACGAGCGGGATCCTGGGGCTCTCGACGTGCAGGCGGCCGAGGACGATGTGCGGTGCGCCCTGCTCGTAGTCCGGGGCGAGGGCGACGGCCGTCTCCGCGAGGTCGCGGATCCGACCCCCCGCGCCCTGCCAGGCGGCGGCGAACTTGTGATCGAGCGACCACTGCCCCCACGCGACCGCGCACCAGAAGAGCAGCGCCGGCGCGCCGGGGACGGCTCCGAACGGACCTGGCCTGGCGCGGGAGACCCTGGCCCCCACGCGCTGCTCGAGCCGGCGCTGCGACTCCTCGGCGACGCGCTTCGCCTCCTCGAAGGTGCGCTTCTGGACGGCCCCGCTCTCCCCGCAGAAGCCTCCCCGGAAGAAGAGGGTGCGCAGCAGCCCGCTCCGCGCGGCGAGCGCGTCGGGGTCGGCCGAGGCGGCCCGGCGATAGGCGGCGGCGGCGGCGTTCGCCTCCGCCGGGTCGCAGCGGGAGCCGTCGGCGTTGGAGGCGCGCGCGGCGAAGTGCCGGTCGCCCTCGGCGACGAGGGCCGTGGCGGCCGCCCCGGGCCCGCTCGTCCCCTCGCCGAGGAGGAGCAGGGCCAGCGCCGCGAGGCCCATCTAGCGCGCGCGGGGCCGCGCCACGAGGTTCGCGAGGATGCGGTAGGCGCCGTCGACGCCGGCGGCCACCTGGCGGAAGAGACCGAGGCCGACGTAGGTCCAGGTGCCCTTCCCGACCTGGGCCTCCACCAGCATCCCGCGCTTCTCACCGGGATTCAGTGGGAACGGATCGCTGGACGCGAGAAGCTCCTTGTATCGGACGTCGCGGGCGTCGAGGAAGTACGTGCCACGCTCCTGCACCCAGCCCTCGAAGTCGCGGGCGGCGAGGCGGTTGGGCGTCGAGAGCAGCGGGTGATCGGGGACGAGGAACGTGACCGGAGCGCTCTCGTCGGTCACCCGGTTCGTGGACACCGACGCGCCGGGATAGGGGGCCCAGGGACTGTCGGGGGGTCGGCTGTTCTCCGCCCGCTGTCCGCTGAAGCCGCCGGCCTCGGGCCGCTCCTGCAGCTGGTTGAAGTCGAGCTTGTTGTACTGCACGACGAGGTGGCCGCCCTCGGAGACCCACTTCATGACACGCTGATGGAACGCCCGCAGGTCGGGGCGTGTCTGGTAGGCGCGGATGCCCGTCACGATGGTCGTGTAGCGGGAGAGGTCGCCGGACGAGAGGCCGGCCTCCGTCACGAACGTGACGGGAACGCCGAGCTGGAAGATCGCGTTCGCGACCTCGTCGCCTGCCCCCATCACGTAGCCCACCGACACGCCTGTGGGAGCCTTGACGTCCAGCCCCTTGACCCGGGCCTGTGCGAGCGCGTAGACGTTGCGCTCCTGGATGTGGTCGTACGCGACCCGCTCGAAGCCCTCGCGGAACTCGGCGTCGCGCGTCGCGGCCACCGCGCGGAGCACCGCCTCGCCCTGGGCGCCGGCAGGCGGCGAGACCTGGAAGCGCACGTGCGCCTCTTCGTCCTCGAAGCGCAGGGCCACGGAGGCCTGAGCTGGCTCTACGCTCCAGCCTGCCGGAGCCTCGAGCCGGACGCTCGCCGCCTGCGCCTCGCGCCCCTGGTTGCGGACCGCGATCTTGAACTCGCGCTTCGGCGGCCTGGCGCCCGCCGGGAACACCGCGATCTCCGGCGTGATCGCGAGGGACAGCAGCGGGACGCTGCGCACGGTCTTCTGCTTCTCGCCGCCGACCCAGCGCCCCTCGTAGCGGAACACCACCGGCTCCTCGAGCGCGGCGCTCACGCCGCCTGCCGCGGTGTAGCGCAGGGCGGCCGTCAGCTCGGGCGGCGCGAAAGGCAGCGTCTCGAAGGCGGGACTGTCGAGGACGTCGTAGCGCCACAACGTCGGCGCGCTACGATGCCAGTAGGGTTTGGCGTAGCGGACGCGGTCGCCCACCCTGACCTGGAACTGGATCTCGAGGCCGCGGCCCGTCTCGAGCGTCCGGGCCTCCCCGGCGCTACGCCGAACCCGCCAGCCGTCGGGCGCCAGCAGGGTCACGTCGTCGACGCGGACGAGTGCCGCGCCCTGGTTGAAGACGCGGGCGCTCACGCCGAAGCTCTGGCCCGGCACGACTTCGCCGTCGTCGGCCGTCACCTCCAGCTCGAGGCCCTGGGAAAGGGCCAGCGCGCCGAGGAGCTCGCGCTCCTTCTGGGCCAGCCGGTCCAGCAGGTCGAAGCGCGCAGCCTCGGGAAGCGCGCCTCTCGGGAGCTTCGCCCGGAGCTTGCGGACGACGTCCAGCGCCGCCGCGAGGGGCGCCGCCGTCCGGCCGGGGTCGCGGGGGTCGTACGCGGCCTGGGCCGCGTCCACCTGGGTGCGGAGCTGCTCGACGTCGGCGGCCGCGGCGCCGATCGCGAGGCGCTCCAGCGAGACGTCGACGCCGTCGAGGACGTCGGACTCGACTCCGGGAACCGGCGGCTCGCTGTCCAGGAGCGCGAAGTGGGTCTCGCCGGAGAGAGGGTCGGCCTTGAGCTGGCTCGCGCCCTGGCAGCGGTGGTGCGCGCGCGCGATGGAGCCCAGCTCCTGCCACGACATCCCGAGCAGGGGGTCGTAGACGCCGGTCCTGATCGTGAGCGCCGCGGGCAGCGGGCCGAAGCCACCCTGGTAGATCTTCCGCGCCTGCCACGGCAGGAGCCCGCTCCTCACCTGCTCGGGGAAGCGCGCCGGGTCCGCGGCGGCGCGGAACGCGTCCCGGGCGAGCCGGGCCGCGGCCTGGTGGTGCTGCCCGCCCCCGGGCGCTTCCAGGGGCAGGGTCAGGATCACGTCGGGACGGAAGGCCCGCACCACGCGCACGACGTCCGAGAGCGCGGCGTCCTGGCCCCAGCGCTCGTAGGTCTCGTCGACGCTGAACGAGTATCCGAACTCGTAGCAGCGTCCGAAGTAGACCTCGGCGCCGGCGTAGCGATGTGAGCCGAGCAGCTCCTCTGTGCGCAGCACGCCCAGCGCCTCCCCCAGCTCGCTGCCGATCTCGTTCTGTCCGCCCTCTCCGCGCGTGAGGCTCAGCTGGGCGGTGCGCAGGCCGAGCCCCCGCGCGAGGCGGACGAGGAGCCCGCTCGGCTCGTCGTCGGGATGGGCCGTCACGAGCAGCACCCGGCCGGTGACGGGCAGCCGGCGCAACGCGAGCCCCAGGCCGACGCCTCCGCGGTCCATCGGCAGTGGCGCGAGCTGCGCCTCGATCGCGCTGGGCGTGAGCAGCAGGAACATCGCCGCCGCCAGGGTGGCCGGCTTCGCGGCGCGCGTCGCGGAGCGGCGCAGGCTCGCGCTCACGCGCCCTCAGCGCTCGAGCTTGAGGCTCAGGGACAACCGGATGTGGACCGAGACCTGGGCCTCGCCCTCCCCTACCTTCACCTCCACGGGGATCATCACGTCGGCGACTTGCCCCGGCCCGGGCAGCTCCACCGAAACCTGGGGCGTCGCGGTGCCCGGAGGGAGGGTGGTGGCGCCGATCCGTGGCGCGGCGGGGGCAGCGGCGGAAGCGGCCAAAGGCGCCTTTGCCGGCGCGGGCCGCGGGGGCGGGGCGGGAGGCGACGTGGGAGGCGACGTGCGCGGTGTCGACGGGAAGGACATCTCGAAGTCCTCGTCCTCGTCGTCGCCCAGCTCGTCCATGGTGAGATCCGGCGCGAGCGGCCGGGCGATCTTGCGCCGCAGCTCCTCGGCCTCCTTGGGGCTGCTCACGAGCGTCGACTTCGCGGCCTCGGGCGTCCTCGGGCGCGGAGGAGGTGGCGGCTCCGGCACCGCGACGGGGAGCGGCAGCTCCTCGACGTCGAGGGCCTCGAGCTCCTCGATCGGCTCGGGCCCGCTCACGGGCTCGGGGAGCGGCAGCTCCTCGGCGGGCTCGGCCAGGACCTCGGGCTCGTGGGTCTGCAGCTCCAGGGAGTCGAGGAGCTCGTCGGCCGTCTCGGGAGCCGGGGACGGCGGCGGCTCGGGCAGAGGCGGAGGGGGCGGCGTTGGAGGAGGCTTGGGCGGCGCGACCGCGGCCGGCCTCGGCGCGGGCGCCGCCGGAGGCGCTGCCGCTGCCATCGCCGCCGCCGCCGCGTCGGCGCCCCCGTACCTCGTGGCCAGGGTGCGGAACACGAGCTGGGTCACGCCCTTCAGGGTCTCTTCGACCCCCTGGCCCTTGATCGCCACGGCCTCGTAGAAGGGCACGCCGCGAGGGTTCAGCCGCTCGTTCAGGATCTCGATGGGCAGCGCATTGGGGAGATCCCGCTTGTTGTACTGGAGCACCATCGGGATCTCGTCGGGGTTCAGCTCGTTGGCCTCGAGGTTCTGCCGCAGGTTCTCCAGGCTCTCGACGTTGGCGTCGAGCATGGCCTCCTGGCTGTCGCACACGAACACGACGCAGTCGGCGCCCTTCAGGACCATGCGTCGCGTGGCGTTGTAGAAGACCTGTCCCGGGACCGTGTAGAGCTGGATGCGCGTCTTCATGCCGCGGATCGTGCCCAGCTCGATGGGCAGGAAGTCGAAGAAGAGCGTTCGGTCCGTCTCGGTGGCGAGCGAGAGCATCTTTCCCTTGTTCTTGATGGGAAGCTTCTCGTGGACCCACTGGAGATTGGTGGTCTTCCCGCACAGCCCCGGCCCGTAGTAGACGACCTTGGCGGTCAGCTCCTTGGTCGAGTAGTTGAAGAGGACCACGGGGTTGCGGGCATTCTAGGCCACGGGACCGTCAATTGGAACCGCGGGTAGAATCGGGCCATGACCCTCGAAACCGCCCTGTTGCTGCTCGCTCAGACGGCGCCACCCGCCGCCGCGCCCGAGGCGACGCCGAGGCCCGTCCCGAGCGGGCCCGTGGTCGTCCTCGAGACCTCGCTCGGCGCGATCAAGATCGGCCTCCATCAGGACAAGGCCCCGCTCTCGGTCAAGAACTTCCTGACCTACGTGCGCGGCGGCCACTACGACGGCACGATCTGGCACCGGGTGATCCCGGGCTTCATGATCCAGGGCGGCGGCTTCGAGGAGGACATGACCGAGCGCCCGACGCGCCCGCCGGTGAAGAACGAGGCGAAGAACGGGCTGTCCAACCGGCGCGGCACAGTCGCCCTCGCGCGCACGAACGACCCGAACAGCGCCACCGCCCAGTTCTTCATCAGCGTCAAGGACAACCCGTTCCTGGACTTCGGCATCCGGGGCGCCGGCTACGCGGTGTTCGGCGAGGTGCTCGAGGGCATGGACGTCGTCGACAAGATCGTGGCGGTGCCCACCACGACCAAGGGGGCGTACCAGAACGTGCCCCGCACGCCGGTCCTGATCGTGCGGGTGCGCGAGGCGAAGACCGCGGCGGCCGTGAAGCCCTAGACCCTACGCCTTCCAGGGGTCGACAAGAGTCACGCCGCAGCCGGCGAAGTCAAGCACGTTGCGCGTCGCGACGACCGCTCCCGCGGACACAGCGATCGCGGCGATCTGGGCGTCGAATTGCGAGATCGGACGACCGGCGCGGCGCCGATCGGAGGCAATCCGAGCGTAGGCCGGCGCGGCGTCGCTGCCGAATCCCAGGATCCGGCCGCCGAACTCCTCGGCGAACATCGACTGAGCCGCCGCCTCCAGCGCGCTGCGGCGGCGACCCCTCGCAAGAAGCAGGAGGCCATGGAGGATCTCTGCCTGTGTGATGCTCGTCGTGTAGAGGCCGGTCGCCGGGTGAGAGCCTACCCAGTCGAGCACGCGCGAGGCGGGAGCTGGCTTCATCAGCTCCGACACGACGTTCGTGTCGAGGATGATCATCGACCGAGCTTCGGCGGCTCACGCACAGCCTCGCGCTCCGGCAGGCGAAGCTCCACGCCTCCGAGAGGCCGGAAGCGAGCTCGGATGGCATCGGCCAGGTTCGCCGCGGCGGTCGTTTCCTCCCGCAGCGAGGCCCTCAATAGCGTTCGCGCTTCCTCCTCCATTGAGCGGCCATGCTGAGCGGCCCGAAGGCGCAGCCGCGCCTTGGTTCTCTCGTCGAGGTTTCGGATCGTGAGACTCGCCATGCCCCCAACTGCCATCAACGATGGCATCGCATGCAATGCTAGCACACTGCCTGCGGGGTGGCTCCTTCATCAACGTAGAGAGACACCGTCTTTGCGCGCCGGCTCGAAGCGCCAGCCCTTCACGGCCTAGAGAGAGGACGGCGGCGTCCAGCGTCGCGCGCTCGCGGTGCGCCCGTTCTCGTCGATCACGAACGCCACCTCGACGAGACCCTGCACGCGCATGCACCGCGCCGTTACGGGATAAGAGGACAGGCGCCCGCGGGCGCGCAGGATCTCATGGAGCGTCTGGCGCTCGATGGATCGTGACGATGGCGGGGCAGGTGAGCTGGCCCGCGGCGCGCGCCTCGCGGGCGAACCGCTGCACGTGCTCCGGCCCGGCCTCCTAGGACAGGCGGCCCAGGGAGCCCTCGCCGATCGGGGCCTCGACTTCGTGGCGCCCGAAGCGGGCGGGCATGGCCATCTCGATCCGATCGTAACCCGGCCGACGGGCCACGCTCACGCGCCCTGGGCGCTCGCGAGCGCCTGCTCCGCGCACCGGGTGGCCCGCACGCCGTCTTCTCCCGTGACGCCGAGGTCGGCCTCGCCGCGCAGGGCCGCGTACAGGTTCTCGAGCTGCTCGCGCTGGCCCTTCTCGACGGCGCGGGTCACGTGGCCCTCGCCCGGTCCGTCGTACACGAGCAGGCGCTGGTAGTCGTCGATCACGAAGCTGCTCCCGGCGCAGAAGACCTCGACCCGCTCCTTGCCCAGCGCCGGTGAGCCGCTCCCGGCGTAGACGACAGCGCCGACCGAGCCGTCCGCGAACTGCAGGCTCACGATGGCCTCGTTGCGGCCCCGGCCGGGCGGCGACAGCGACGCGACGCGTACGGGCTCCGCGCCGGCGAGGAAGGCGAGGAAGTCGAAGAAATGCACGCCCTCGCCCAGGAGCCGCCCGCCGCCCTCGGCCGGGTCCGCCAGCCAGTGCCCGTCGGGCAGCGGGCCGGCGTTGACGCGATACAGCATCGACTTCGGTCCCGCCAGGGGGCGCAGCAGATCCTTGAGCCGCGCTGCGTGGGGAGAGAAGCGCCGGTTGAAGCCGACGGTCAACAGCAGGCCCTTCTCGGCCGCCAGGGCTGCGAGCTCCCGTCCATCCGACGCGGTGAGAGTCATCGGCTTCTCCACGAACACGGCCTTCCCCGCCAAGAGCGCCGCCCGGGCCACGGGATAGTGAAGGTCGTGGCGGGTGGCCACATAGACGACGTCCACGCCGGGGTCGTCGAGGAGCTCGCGGTAGTTGGTGGTGCCCCGTTCGAAGCCGTCCTTCTCCACCGCGTGGCGCACCTTGAGGCCGCTGCGCGCACACACGGAGACGAGGCGGAAGCCCTCGTGCCTCTTGAGAAGCGGCAGCAGCACGCCGCGGAAGTAGCTGCCGAAGCCCACGACGCCGACGCCGTAGCCCGCGCCCCGCCCGGGACGCGCGGCGCGGCGCGGGGAGGCCTCGAGGCGCGCGCGCTCGGGCCTTGCGGCGGCCTCCGGGTATTCGAGCAGGACGCCGATCGGGCGCGGCTCCTCGGCCAGTCCCCGGTAGGCGGCAGGGGCCTCGCTCACGGGATAACGGGCGTCGATCAGGGGGCGCACGTCCAGCGAGCCCGCCGCGATCAGGCGGAGCACCTCCTCCAGGTTGCGGTTCTCGGTCCAGCGCACGTAGGCGAACGGGTAGTCGTGGCCCTTCTCCTCGTACTCCGGGTCGTAACGGCCCGGGCCGTAGGAGGTCGAGATCAGGAAGTCGATCTCCTTGGCGTAGATGCGGTCGCGGGCGATGCGGATCGGCACGTCGCCGACGAGCACGACGCGGCCCTTGCGGCGGCACGCCTCGCAGGCGGTGTTGAGCAGGCCTGGGTCCGCGGCCGCGGCCGTCACGATCACCGCGTCGGCGCCCCGGCCGTCGGTGCGATCCTTGACGCCTCGGGCGAAGTCCAGCTCGGCGGTGGAGAAGGCGTCTGGCGCGCCCAGGTCGCGGGCGCGGCGCACGCGGTCCGCGCGCACGTCGGCCCCGATCACGACCGCGCCGGCTGCCCGCAGCAGCTGGCACGTGAGCTGTCCGATGAGCCCCAGCCCCAACACGGCCACGCGGTCGCCCAGGGCGGGCGCGCAGCGCCTCACCCCTTGCAGCGCGATGGCGCCGAGCGTGCCGAAGGCGGCCTCCTCGAAGGAGACCGCGTCCGGCAAAGGCGCCACCAGATTCTGGGGAAGCGCGTTGAACGCCGCGTGGTTCGCGTAGCCCGCGCCACAGCAGGCGACGCGGTCCCCGACGCGGAGGCGATCCACGCCGTCTCCGACGGCGACCACGGTGCCGGCGCAGGAGTAGCCGATCGGCTGGTCGCTCGTGACCCGCGCGCGCACGAGCTCGGCGGTGCTGCGGACGCCATGGCTCTTCGCCCGATCGATGACCTTGGCGACGAGCGCGGGGTTGCGGATCGCGCGGAGCAGGAGGCTCTCGCGCCGGCCTCCCTTGCCGACCGCCGCGGACTCGGTGCCGGCGCTGACCAGGGAGTGGCTCGTGCGCACCAGGACTGCTCGCGGTCCCAGAGCGGGTGGGGGAACGTCCACGACCTGGATCTCGCCGCCCGAGACGACGACCTGAAGCACAGTGTGGACTCCGAGCGCCTATGTTATGTCAGCGCCCTCGGCGGAGCGGTCCTGGCTTTACAGCGAAGGGACGCTCAAGAAGAATGCGCGCCGGAGAATGAGTGGCGCTGCCGCTGACCGCGCGAGGCGTCCCCCGCTCCTCGGCTACGCGGCGGCCGTGCGCCATCTCGGCCCGCGCCAGGCCTGGCGCAACCTGGTCCACAGGCTGTGGCGACGGCGCCGAGGCTGCCGCGCCGCGCGCGCCGGCGGATCCGACCTCGCCTTCGCCGGCCGCGGAGCCTCCCTCCCGATGCGGTCCGCGAGCGCCCGCCTCGAGGGCGACACGTTCACGGCCCTCGGCCGCTCCAGGCGGATCGGCGACCCGCCGGACTGGAACGCCGAGGAGCCGCTGCTGTGGCTCTTCAACCTCCACTACTTCGACTACCTCGAGGCGCTTCCACCCGAAAGGCGCGTCGCGCTCGTGCTCGACTGGATCGCGCGCCATCCTCCGCGTCCCGGCGCGGCCGGCTGGATGCCCTACCCGCTGTCGCTGCGGCTCCGGAACTGGACGCGGCTCCTCCGCCAGGACCTGGCCTGGCCGGAGGAGTCGCGCGCTCGCGTGCTCGCCTCGATCGAGGCGCAGGGGAACTGTCTCGCCGCGAACGTCGAGGAGCACCTTCGGGGCAACCACCTCCTCGAGAACGGCCTGACCCTCGCGCTGCTCTCCGCGTCGTTCAGGGGCCGGGCTGCGGTCAGCTGGGGCCGGCGTGGCCGGGCCATCCTCGAGGGCGAGCTGGACGAGCAGTTCCTCCGGGACGGCGGCCACTTCGAGCGCTCGCCGATGTACCACGCGCTGCTCACGGCGGGGCTCGTCGAGCTCGCGGCCGCGCTCCCTCCGGGAGACGTCCTCGGGGAGAGGATCCGGGAGCGGCTCCCCGGGTTGCTCGGCTTCCTCCTGGCGCTCCGCCACCCGGACGGCGGGATCGCGCTCTTCAACGACAGCGCGCTGGACATCGCCCCCGAGGCCGCGGATCTGCAGCGCGAGGTCTACGCGCTGCGGCTCGACGCGCCGGCCAGCGAGCGGGCCGCCTTTCCCGAGACCGGATACTGGGTCTGGAGGGGCGGCGGCGACGCCCTGCTCGTGGACGCGGGCCCCATCGGCCCGGACTACGTGCCCGCGCACGCCCACGGCGACATCTTCTCGTTCGAGCTGAGCCTGGGCGGCCGCCGGGTGGTGGTGGACGGCGGCACGTCCACCTACGAGGCGGGCGCGGAACGGGACTGGGTGCGCTCGACACGAGCCCACAACACCGTGGAAGTCGACGGCATGGACCAGTGCGAGTTCTTCGACGCCTTCCGCGTGGGGCGCCGCGGCCGGCCCCACGACGTCCGCGCGTCGCTTTCGCCGGCAGGCCTGCGCCTCGAGGGATGGCACGACGCCTACCGGCGCCTGCCGGGCGGGCCGCGCCACCGGCGCGAGCTGCTGTTCCGTCCGCCGGGGGTGCTCCTGGTGTGGGACCGGGTGGACTCGGGCCGCGACAACGCCGTCGTCGCGCGCGTGCGCTTCGCGCCGGGGCTCGCCGTGGCGAGCACCGACCCGACGCAGGCCCGCGTCGACGTGCCCGGCCGTGCGCTCGTCGCCCGCGCCTTCGGCGCCCTGCTCGAGGTCGAGCCGGGCCATTACGCGCCGCGGTTCGGCGAGCGCCAGCCCTGCCGGGTGCTGGCGCTCCGGGCCCGTGCCAACCAGGACTTCGGCCTTATCCTCGCACCCGTGGGCCTGGCGGTCACGATCGACGCGGCCGGGGCTCAGCTCGCCGGAGAGCGGCTCACCCGCGGGATCTCTGCGTGAAGATCGGCCTCGTTTCCCACTACTTCTGGCCGGAGGTGGGGGCGCCGTCGGCCCGCCTCCTCGAGATGGGCCGGGTCTGGGCGGCGCGCGGGCACCGGGTGGTGGCGGTGACGAACTTCCCGAACCATCCCACCGGACTCGTGCCGGCGGCGTACGCGGAGGCGGCGCAACGCGGGTTCATGCTCGAGACGGTCGAGGGCATCGAAGTGGCCCGCTGCCGCACCTATGCAACCCCGAACCGGGGCTTCGTCAAGAAGACGCTCGGGCACCTCGTGTTCATGGTGCAGTCGGCGCGCCAGGGCCGGGCGCCCCTCGCGGGCGCCGACGCCGTCGTCGCCTCGTCGCCCACGCTCTTCTCGGCGGTGGGCGCGTGGTGGCTGGCGCGCCGCCTCGGGGCGCCCTTCGTCATCGAGGTGCGCGACCTGTGGCCGGGCATCTTCACGGAGCTGGGCGTGATCCGCCAGCGCGGGCTGATCCGGGCCCTCGAGGGCCTGGAGCTGCTCCTGTACCGCCGGAGCGCGGCCGTCGTGACCGTCACCCACGGCTTCGCGGCCAACATCGTCGGGCGGGGCATCGAAGCCGCGAAGGTCCACGTGATCCCGAACGGCGTCGACCTCGGGGCCTTCGCGCTCGGACCGCCGGACGCCGCGCTCCTCGCGCGCCTGGGCCTCTCGGGCAAATTCGTGGTGCTGTACTGCGGCGCCCATGGGATCAGCCACGCCCTGGGCCGGATCCTCGAGGTGGCCGAGCGGCTGCGGAGCGACGCCCGACTGCACTTTCTGTTCGTGGGCGAGGGCGCCGAGAAGGATGCGCTCGAGGCGGCCGCCCGCGCGAAGGGTCTGGCCAACGTCAGCTTCCATCCGGCCGTCGGCCGCGAGCAGGTCGCGGCCTTCTACCGCAGCGCCGACGTCTGCCTGGTGCCGCTGCGCGACGTGCCGCTCTTCCGCACCTTCATCCCCTCCAAGATGTTCGAGATCCTGGCCTGCGGCCGGCCCATCGTGGCCTCGCTGGCGGGCGAGGCGGCCGAGATCCTCCTGGCCTCGGGCGCAGCACTGGTCACGCCGCCCGAGGACGTCCCCGCGATCGCCGCGGCGATCACGCGCCTCGCCGCGGAGCCGGCACTCGCGCGAGAGCTCGAGGCGCGCGGCCGGCCCTTCGTCGCCGACCGCTACGACCGCGAGGCGCTGGCGCTGCGCTACCTGGCGTTGCTCGAGGGCCTCGCGCAGCGGAAGATGCGCTGATGGCGCCGCTCAAGGTCCTCCACGTGGTGGGGGCGCGCCCGAACTTCATGAAGGTCGCGCCGATCATGCGGGCCATGGCCGCCTGCGGTGACCGCTTCGCCCAGCGACTCGTCCACACCGGCCAGCACTACGACGAGGCGATGTCACAGGTGTTCTTCGACGAGTTGGAGCTGCCGCGGCCCGACGTGAACCTGGAGGTGGGCTCCGGCAGCCACGCCTGGCAGACGGCCCAGGTCATGCTGCGCTTCGAGCCGGTGCTGCTCGAGTTCGCGCCCGACTGGCTGCTCGTGGTCGGGGACGTCAACTCCACGATGGCCTGCACCCTGGTGGCCGCCAAGCTCGGCGTGCGCGTGGCTCACGTCGAGGCCGGCCTGCGCTCCTTCGACCGCGGCATGCCCGAGGAGATCAACCGGGTCGTGACCGACGCCCTCGCGGACCTGCTCCTCACGCCGAGCGCCGACGCCGACCTCAACCTGCGCCGCGAGGGCATCGACGAGCGCCGCATCCGCCGCGTCGGCAACGTGATGATCGACACGCTCGTGCACGGCCTCGCCAAGGCCCGCGCCCGAGGCGCCCACGAGCGTCTCGGCCTCGCGCCGGGACGCTTCGTGTACGTGACGCTCCACCGTCCTTCGAACGTCGACGACCCGGTATCGCTGCGCCGGATCTCGGAATGCCTCGCCGAGGTCGCGGCGCGCACGGCCGTCGTGTTTGCCGTCCACCCCCGCACGCGCCAGCGGCTCGCCGACTTCGCCTTGCTCTCCCGCCTCGAAGCGGCCCCCGAGCTGCGCCTCGTGGAGCCCCTCGGCTATCACGACAGCATCTGCCTGACCGAGAAAGCCGCCGCCGTGCTCACGGACTCAGGCGGGCTCCAGGAGGAGACCACCTACCTGGGCGTGCCCTGCCTGACGCTGCGCCCCAACACCGAGCGTCCCGTCACGATCAGCCTGGGCACGAACCGCCTGACGACGCTGGAGACGCTGCACGCCGACCTCGACGCCGCCCTCGTGCCCCGCGCCGCGGCCGAGCGGCGGCAGCCGCCCCCGCTCTGGGACGGCCACGCCGCCGAGCGCATCGTCGACGCGCTGCTCGGCTGATGCGTCAGGCCACGCGCGCCGCGCCGGGCCGCTCGATCCAGTGGTCGAACCAGGCCACGGCGTTGTACAAGGTCCACACGTAGAGGGCCAGGTCCGCCCGGCCCTGGCGGTGCCGGCGCACCATGTCGAGGACCGCGCCCCGCCGCGCGGGGAAGCGCTCGAAGAACCGGCTCGCGGCGATCTCCGCCTCGACCGCCCGGCCGAAATCGCCCCGCAGCCACTGCACCATCGGCGCGCCGAAGCCCATCTTGGGGCGGTCGATCACGTCGTCGGGCAGCAGCCCGCGCACGGCCCGCTTCAGCAGCGCCTTGGCCGCTCGGCCCTCGACCTTGACCTCCTGGGGCAGGTTCATGGTGAACTCCACCAGGCGGTGGTCGAGGAACGGCACCCGCGGCTCGATCGAGACCGACATGCCGACCTTGTCGACGCGCATGAGGAGCAGCTCGGGCAGCCGCAGCTTGAACTCCGCGTAGGTCATCCGCGTCAGCACGTCGCGGCCGGGGGCCGCCTGGTCCAGGCGCTCGTAGAAGGAACGCACCACCTCGAAGGTGTCCCGCCGTGCGAAGCCCGCGGGCAGCAGGCCCGAGGCCAGGAGCTCCGGCGGCGGCGCCAGGGGCTCGATCCGCTCCACGTCGAGGAGCCGCAGCTTGCGCCCCTCCGGGAACACGTGGGCGCCGCTCCAGAACAGCTCGCGACCGCGCCCGGCGCGCGACACGAGGTCGAGGTGCCGGTCGTAACGCTCGGTCAGCGACAGGGCTCCGTCAGCAAGCGCCGCGCACGCGGTCCGCGCCGCCGCCGGCAACCAGGCGAAGGGCCGCCAGTAGCGGCGGTGCGCGTCGAGATAGGCCATGTAGGACGCGTAGCCGCAGAACTGCTCGTCGCTCCCCTCGCCGACCTGCACGACGACGGTGCCGCTGTCGCGGGCCAGCTTCGAGACGAAGTAGAGCGGGATGCAGACCCAGTCCGCGATGGGCTCGTCCTGGGAGTGGACGAGCGCCGGAAGGTAGTCCTGCATCGCCCGCTCGTCGACCATCACCTCGTGGTGATCGGTCTTGAAGTGCCGCGCCACGCGGCGCGCCCAGTCCAGCTCGTTGAGATGGGTGTGGTCGGAGAAGCCCACGGTGAAGGTCCGCACCGGTCGGTCCATGTGCCGGCTCATGAGAGCGACGTTCGCCGAGGAGTCGATGCCTCCCGAGAGCAGCACTCCGAACGGCACGTCGGACATCAGGCGCTTCACGACCGCTTCCTCGAGCAGCTCGCGCCCGCGGCGCGCGGCGAAGTCGCGGAGGGCGGCGCCCGAGAGCCGGGCCACCTCGGCCGCGTCCTCGCCGCGACCCGGCAGCGCGTCCCAATAGGGCTCGGCCTGGAGCCCTCCCCCGAGCGTGACGAACCCCCGCCAGCCGGCCGGGAGCTTGTAGACGCCCCGGAACATCGTCAGCGGCGCCGGGGTCGTCAGGAAGGACAGGTAGTGATAGACGGCGAGCGGCTCCACGTCCCGGCTCAGCCCCGGATGGAGCGCCAGCGCCTTGATCTCCGAGGCGAACAGGAACCCCGAGGGCACCCAGGCGAAGTACAGCGGCTTCACGCCGACCCGGTCCCGGGCGAGGAACAGGCGCTGCCGCGGTCCGTCCCAGACGGCGATCGCGAACTTCCCGTCGAGACGCTCGACGACGCCCTCGCCCCACTCCTCGTAGCCGTGGACGATCGTCTCGGTGTCCGAGTGGTCGGTCCGGAAGCGATGGCCGCGCCCCTCGAGCTCGGCGCGCAGGGTCCGGTGGTTGTAGATCTCGCCGTTGAAGACGACCTGGACGCTGCCGTCCTCGTTCGGCATGGGCTGGTTGGCGCTCGGCGACAGGTCGACGATGGCGAGGCGCCGGAAGCCGAGGCCGACGCGGTTCTCCGAGGAGAGCCAGAGCCCCGCGCCGTCGGGGCCGCGGTGGGCGATTGCGTCCCGCATGCGCGCGAGCAGCGCGGGGTCCACGACCCGGGAGGGCTCGGTGGTCAGCCACCCGACGATGCCGCACATACGCTCACTCTATCCGATGTGCCGGCCGCCCCGCCGCCCGGATGGTATCGTGTCGCGGGTGGCCTCCAACATCCTGGGTGTCGACGTGAGCGGGCTCGACGTCGAGGCCTTCCTCCAGACCGCGGGCCTCGTCTACCCGTTCCTGGCCCTCGCCTGGCTCGCGCTCCTGCTGCGCGTCCGACGCGCGGGCTTCCTGGTGCTGGGCGTCGTCCTCGCCAACGCCTTCGTGTGGCTCGTGACGAACTACCCGCTGGCGCGCCTCTACGCGCTCGGGGCCTCGGCGGACCGCCTGAACAACCTCGCGATGTGCCAGGTGGTGGCCGCCGGCCACACGCCCCTCGAGACGTGGCAGGTCGGGCAGTCGCAGTTCGGAGCCCACCTGCGTCCCTACGTGATGCTCTGGACGGTGGTGGTGGCGGCGCTCTCGGGCTTCGACCCGGCGCGCCTGCCGAGCGTGTACGCCGTCCTGCCTCTGCTCATGGCGTGCGGCTTCGCCCTGGCGCTGTACTTCGGCCTCGGCCCGGCCGACGGCGGGTTCTGGTCCCCGTGGCAGAGGGCCTCGATCGCCGGCTTCGCCACGTTGATGGCGTCGGCGCCCACGGACTTCCTGGGTCCGTACGGCACGCCGTGGGCCCTGACGTTCCTGCTGAAGCCGAATCACGCTCTGGGCCTCGTGCTGTTCCCCCTCGTGCTGCGCGCCTTCGCGAGCATGCGAGGCTGGCGCGGCCGGATCGCGGCCGGCCTGCTGCTTCACCTGCTGGCCTGGGCCTTCGCACTCCACATGGCCTATGTGGCTTTCGGGCTCGGGGTGTTCCTGCTGCTCTCGCTGATCTTCAGGAGAGACGAGCTGCGGCGCGATGCCGTGGACGTGATGGCTGTCCTGGGGCTCAACGCCGCGATCGTCGCTCCCTACGTGATCTGGCTCGCCCGGGCGCCGCGCGTGGCCGTCCCCGCCGCAGCGCCCGCGGAGATCGTGGCCGCAGGCGCCGGATCGCCGATGCTCCTCGAGGCCTCGCTTCGCAACGGGCTCGTCTTCGCG
>DASSJI010000002.1:0-63865 GCA_035691285.1 Vicinamibacteria bacterium
CGAGCGCGTCGGCGTCCACGGGGAACGTGCCCGAGGACGACAGCAGCAGCCCGCCGCCCACGTGGCGCCAGGCGCCCGTCACCGCGGGCAGGCAGGCGATGGTGCGCACGGTCATGCCCGCGCCCGCGTGGCGGTTGAGGCCGTAGTTGACGCGGAGCGCCGCCGGCTGCACGGTCGCGTACTCGCGGGCGAAGGCCTCGATCGCAGCCGCCTCGAGTCCCGTGAGCGGCGCCGCGCGCTCGGGCGTCCACTCGCGGACGCGCTCGCGCAGCTTCTCGGCGCCCAGCGTGTGCCTCTCGAGGTAGTCCCGATCCTCGAGCCCGTCGCGGAAGATCACGTGCATCATCGCCAGGGCCAGGGCGCCGTCGGCGCCCGGGCGGATCGCGAGGTGCACGTCCGACTTCTCGGCGGTCTTCGAGCGGAAGGGATCGATGGTGACGAGCTTCGCCCCGCGCCGGCGGGCCTCCTCGATGAAGGGCCACAGGTGGACGTTGGAGCTGACGATGTTCGCGCCCCAGGCCACGATCAGGCGCGCGTGGATCACCGCCTCCGGGTCGAACCCGATGGACTTGCCCACCGTGGCCTTGTAGCCGGCCGCCCCCGCAGAGGCGCAGATGGTGCGGTCGAGCTGGCTCGCCCCCAGTGCCTGGAAGAAGCGCCGGTCCATGCTTCCGTACGAGAGCAGGCCCATGTTGCCGGCGTACGAGTACGGCAGGATGGCCTGCGGGCCGTGCCGCCCGATCACGTCCCGGAAGCGCGCCGCGATCTCGTCGAGGGCCTCGTCCCAGGTGATGCGCTCGAAGCGGCCCTCGCCCTTCTTCCCGACACGCCGCATCGGATGGAGCAGCCGGTCGGGGCTGTACACGCGGTCGAGATAGTGGTTCACCTTGGCGCACAGGAAGCCCTGCGTGAACGCATGGTCGGGGTCGCCGCCGATCGCGACGGCCCTGCCGCCCTCGACGGTCACGGTCATGACGCACGTGTCCGGGCAGTCGTGGGGGCAGACCACCTTCAGGACGCGGCGGGGGCTGGGCTCGCTGCTCACCGGGACGATCTTAGCAGCCGCGTCACTCCGCGCGGATCGCCCGCGGCGCGCCCTTCTCGTCGACGGCGACCAGCACCACCTCCGCCTCGGTGACCTTGACGCGGTCCCCCGCGCCGCTCGCAGACCAGCGCTCGACCTCCACCTCGACCTTGACGGTGATGGAGGTCCGGCCGATGCGCAGGGTCTCGGTGTAGAAGCTCACGATGTCGCCGAGGAAGACCGGCTGGTGGAACTCCACCGCGCGCATCGCCTTGGTGACGTAGCGGTGATTGCCGGCCTTGCGCGCCTCCACCGCCGAGGCCAGGTCGATGTGGGAGAGGATCACGCCGCCGAAGATGGTGCCGTAGGCGTTCGTGTCCCTCGGCAGGAGCAGCACCCTGATGGCGGGGATGCGCTCGCCCATGGACGTCACCTCGGCAGGGGCCGTCGCGGCATCGGCTCGTCACGCATGGCGGCCTCGTAGACGATGGTGGCGACCACGGCGGCCGCCTGCATCAGGTCTTCGCGCTTCAACCGGTCGTACACGTCCAGGTTCGAGTGCCAGGTGCGGCTTTCATACTCGACCGGGTCCTGCGCGAACGGGAAGGCCGGCAGGCCGACCTCGTCGAACGGCTCGGTGTCGGTGCTGCCCTCCCGACGCATCGTCACGAGCGTCGCGCCCAGGTCGTGGAGCGGCCGCAGCCACTCCTCGAAGAGCGCCGCGGCTCCCGCGTTCTCCATGGCGTAGATGCCCCTTATCCTGCCCGTCCCGCTGTCCACGTTGAAGTACGCCGACAACCTGGCGTGGCCCGGGAGCAGCTCCAGCTTGCCGGGCTTCGTCTGCTCGCGCAGGGGCAGGTCCTTCTCGCTCGGATCCTCGGGGGGACCGCGCTTCGCGAAGTGCGCCTGCACGTGGCCCTTCGAGCCGCCGTAGGTCTGCTCCTCGCCGGTCCAGAGGGCGAAGCGGATCGTGCGCCGCGGCTTCGCGCCCACGGCCTTGAGGATGCGCGCCGCCTCCATGACGACGGCGCAGCCCGCGGCGTTGTCGGTGGCGCCGGTGCCGGCGTGCCAGGAGTCGAGGTGCGCTCCCGCCATGACCAGCTCGTCGGCCTTGTCGGTCCCGGGCAGGTCGGCGAGGGTGTTGTAACCGAGTCCGTCGCCCTCGTGGAGCGTGGCGCGCACGTCGAGCTCCAGCTCCACCTCGAGCTTTCGCTCCGTGAGCCGCACCAGGCGGTTGTACTGCTCGGGGAGCAGCACGAGGATCGGCACGCCGCGCTCGCCGTCCTTCTTGTAGCCGGCCGTGCCGACGGCGAAGAGCACTCCGGGTGTGTGGCTGTGCTCGAGTGCCGCCAGCGCTCCCTCCTCCCGCAGGAACTTCCGGTACTTCTCGCGGAACCGGCGCTGCTTGCGGCGCTCCTCGCGCCTTTCGTCTCGCGGCGGCCCCACCTCGAACCGGCCCAGCTCGCGCAGCTCGGCCTCGTCGTAGCGGTCAAGGGGCGGGCGGTCCTCGTCCTTGACCTCGAGGGGCGCGTCGACCAGCGCGATGCGGCCCTTGAGCTTGCCCTTCCAGGCCTCGAAGTCCTCCTCCTTCTCGAGCTTCGCGTAGATCGCCTTCCCGCGCACGACACCGTCGGTGCCAGGCGTCCAGGCCCGCGGCAGCGCGACGAGGGGCTGGACGCTCGGCGCGACGAGATGGACGGAGACGCGCTCCAGGCTCCAGCCGAGCCCGAACGGGCCCCACGCTTCGAGTCGGGCCTCCTGGAGGCCCCAGCCGGCGAGCCGGTCTCGGGTCCAGGCGTTCGCCTTCTGGAGCTCCGGCGACAGCGTCAGGCGCGGGCCGATCACGTCGGTCAAGTACGACGCCGTATCCATCACCTGCGAGCGATGAAACGCTTCGTCGCGGATCCTGGTGACCATGTCGAGGTCCACGGCGGAGGCGGCGCTTCCGAGGAGGGACAGCGCCGCGAGGGCCGAGACCAGGAACGGGTTGGAGCGGCGCTCGCGGCCGATCGTCGTCTCGGGGCCGTGGCCGGGGATGACGCGCGTCTGGTCGTCGAGGCCCAGCAGCCGCGTGCGGATCGACGCGATCTCCTGGTCGTAGTCGCCGCCCCAAAGGTCCGTGCGCCCGATGCTGCCTGCGAACAGGGTGTCGCCGGACAGCAGGAGCGGCGTCTTCCCCTCGAGGTGGAAGCAGAGGCTCCCTGGCGTGTGGCCCGGCGTGTGGAACACCTCGGCGACGAGGCCGCCTGCCGTCACCCGGTCGCCCTGGTGCAGGTGCTCGTCCACGGCCGCGCGGCGGGGCGCGGCGAGCATCCCGCCCATCCACTCCGACTGAACCTCGAGGTGGTCGTAGAGGGGCAGGTCGGCCTCGTGGAGCATGAGCCGCGCTCCGGTCGCGTCCTTGAGCGCCTGATTGGCGCCGACGTGGTCGATGTGGGTGTGGGTGTTGAGGATCGCGCGGCAGGCGAGGCCGAGCTCGCGGAGCGCGGCGAGGACCTTCTCCGGCTCGTCGCCCGGGTCGACGACGAGTGCGTCCTTCGTGACGGGGTCGCCGATGACGGTGCAGTTGCACTGGAGCAGGCCGACGGGGAAGGAGCGCACGAGCATGGGGCGCCGATCTTATCGCTTGCCGGGCCCGTAGAGGGGCCGGCCCGGCCGCGCGCCCGTCAGCCGGCCCTGGTCCACGACCAGTTCCCCGTTGACTGCGACGTAGGGGAAGCCCTCGCTGTAGTGGCTCGGGTCGGCGTAGGTGGAACGCTCGCGGACGCGGGCCAGGTCGAAGGCGACGAGGTCCGCGAAGGCTCCGGGACGCACCACCCCACGGTCGCCGAGGCGCATCCTCGTGGCGGGCAGGGACGTCATCTTGCGGACCGCCTCCTCCAGGGGGAGCAGTTTCTCGTCGCGCACGTACCTTCCGAGGATGCGAGCGGTCGAGGCCCAGCCGCGCGGATGCGAGCGCTCGTCGGAGAAGACGCCGTCCTCGGCCACGGCCCCCGAGTCGGTGCACATCGACACGAGCGGGTGCCTGACCGCCGCGCGGACATCGTCCTCGCTCATGCTGAAGGTGATGCGGCCCACGTTGCCCTGGCCCGCGATCAGGAGATCGATCATCGCGTCGTGCGGCAACTTTTCCTGCTCCCTGCCGATCTCGACCAGGGTCTTGCCCTCGTACCGCTTCAGCGCCGGGTCGATGACCCAGGTGATCAAGATGGCCCGGGCGCTCGTCTCGTCCCAGCGACGGTTCTCCTTCAGCAGGTCGCGGGTCACGCGCTCGCGCAGCTTCGGGTCCTTGAGGCGCTCCACCAGCTTCGCGCGCCCGCCCTCTCGCGCCCAGGCCGGAAGCGCCGCCTCGAGGGCGTTGGCGCTCGCGGTCCAGGGATAGACGTTGGCCGTCACGTCGAGACCCTCGGCACGGGCCTGCTCGATCCGCCTCAGGACCGCGGGCATCTTGCCCCAGTTGACGCGGCCCGCTGTCTTCAGGTGGTAGATCTCCGCGGGAACCTGCGCCTCCCGGGCGATCCGGAACACCTCGTCGAGGCTCTTGAAGATCACGTCGCCCTCGTCGCGCTGGTGCGTGATGTAGGTGCCGCCGTAGCGGCGCGCGACCTTCGCCAGCTCGACGATCTCGGACGTCCGAGCGAAACGCCCGGGCACGTAGATGAGGGATGTCGACAGGCCGAAGGCCCCCTCCTCCATGGCCTGCGCCACCTGCCGCTTCATCTCCTCGAGCTCTGCGGTCGTCGGGGGGCGGTTGTCGCTCCCCATGACGAGCTTGCGCACGCCGCCGGCGCCGACGAAGGTGCCGAGGTTGATGGCGGGCCGCGCGCGAACGAAGGCCTTCCAGTAGCCCGCGAGCGTCGTCCAGTCGGGCGCGACGCCGTAATGGTCGTAGACCGCCCGGGCGTCCTCGATCATGCGCGCGCTCAAGGGCGCGATTGCGGTCCCCTCTCCGGTGATCTCCGTGGTGATGCCCTGGGTGACCTTGCTGGCTGCGCGGGGGTCGACGAGCACGTTGTACTCGGACTGGCCGAGCATGTCGATGAACCCTGGCGCGACGACCAGGCCGCGCGCGTCGACCCGGCGGCGCGCCTGCGCCGCGGCCAGGTCGCCGACGGCCGCGATGCGGTCGCCGACGATCCCCACGTCGGAGGTCCGCGCCGGGGCTCCGGTGCCGTCGACGACGCTGCCGCCGGCGAGCACGAGGTCGTAGGCGGCATCCCCGCCCCCGACCAGGAGCGCGAGCGTCACCGCGGCGATCACGATCCTCCCTCGGCCGGCACCACTTGTCTAGGCGCTCACGCTGGCGAGCGCGTCCCAGACCTCGACCGCGTCCAGGCGTCCTTCGTAGACGACGGTGCCGGTCCGGTCCAGCAGGAAGGTCGCCGGGCTGCCCGGCGGCTGGACCGTTCCGACCACGGCCTCGTCGCTCTCATGAAGCAGGTGGAACGGATGGCCCAGGGCGCGGACCTCGGCCTCGCGCTCGTAGTGGTACTCCCGACCCGGGTGCCGCTCGGTGCACGTGGTGAGGACGTGGAGGCCCGCGAAGAAATCCGGGAAGTACGTGGCGTAGTTCCGCCAGCGGAGCAAGAAGTCCGCGTACGGGCCGTTGCTCCTGTAGTTCGCCAGGAGGCATACGCACAGGAGCTGGTCGTTGGAGAGGGGCCGGAGCGCATCGGCGAGCGCGACCGTCCTCGGCTCCTTGACGTCGAAGCTCGGGTAGGCGTAGTCCACCGGGAAGCGGCGCTGGAGCCACTGCGACGACCTGGGCGTGGGCCGGGCGCCGGTTGCCTTCTCGATCAAGCTCGCCATGCGGTCGGAGTCGTTGTACTCCCACGCCTGCTGGAAGAGCGCCGCGGCGTTCCCGTCGCCGCGCCGCTTCGCGTCGAGGGCTGCGTAGTAGAGGGCGATCCCGGTGAAGTTCATCGTCCACTTCCTGGCGTGCTGCGCCAGGTACTCACGGATCTCGGCGAAGCCAGGCCCGCCTCGCCCGGTCTCGAAGAGCGCGGCGCCGTGGAAGAGCAGGGCCGGCGAATCGCGCGCCTTGCCGCTTCCATTGTCGCCGCCGTGAGGCGCTCCAGGGCCTCGAAGTCGCGGCCCGCCCAGAGGATCTCCTGGGCCGTGGGGTCGTTGTTCGCCGGCTTGTAGGTCGCTCGGACCGCGTTCGTCGTCGGCTCGAGGAGCACGCCGATCTCGATGCCGGAGCAGAGGAGCTCGATCAGCTCGTGGCGCGGCCGCGAATAGAACGAGTACGCGCGCTGCTCCGCCCTGGTCAGGTAGAGGCGCGAGTCCGAATGCGCGGCGGGCGCCCCGTCGATCACGGCCAGGAAGTCCTTCTGCGCGACGCCCGCCTGGGCCGCGACGCCGTGGGCGGCGATCCTCGTGACGATCTGGCACTGGGCGGGGCGCGGCATCGGCGCGCCGGGAACTCGCCGCAGCTCGCGGATCTGGCGCCGCGCGAACTCGGCGAGCGCGCTCACGGCCGCGATCGTATCCGAATCGGCCATAATCCGGCCCGCGATGCGCTTCGAGGGCTCGCTGACCATCCGCGCGCCGCGCGAGAAGGTCTGGGGCTTCCTCACGGACCCCGAGAAGGTGAGCCGCTGCGCGCCCGGTCTCGAGACCCTCGAGGTGCTGGCGCCGGGGCAGCGCTTCCGCGCCGTGGCGTCGGTCGGCTTCGGCGCCGTCAAGGCCACCTTCGCCAACGAGGTCGAGTGGCTGGACCTGGAGCCGCCGAGCCGCGCGCGGATGAAGGTCCACGGGACGGCCCCAGGCAGCGCCGTCGACGCGACCTCCGAGATGCGGCTCGCGGACGCGCCCGAGGGACACACGGCCATGGCCTGGTCCGCGGAGGTGTCGGTCGTCGGCACGATCGCCAGCGTCGCGGCCCGCCTGATGGGCAGCGTCGCGCAGCGCCTGACCGACGCGTTCTTCGACGCCGTGCGCCGGCGAATCGAGGCCTACCGCGAGTTCCGCTTCGGCCCCGTGCCGCTCGACGCGGCGGAGGGCCGGATCCTCGGACACAACGTCGCGGGCCTCGACGGCCGCCCCGCCCTGCGCAAGGGGCGCCCGCTCTCGGCCGAGGACGTCGCGAGGCTTCGCGATCTGGGGAGGACCGTCGTCTACGTCGCCGAGCTCGGCACCGACGACGTCGGCGAGGACGCCGCCGCTCGGCGCGTCGCCGAGGCGGCCACGGGCGACGGCCTGCGGCTCTCCGGGACTTCGTCGGGCCGCGTGAACCTCGTGGCGACCGCTCTCGGCGTCCTGCGCCTGGACCCCGCCCGGCTCGGCCGCGTCAACGAGGTCGACGGGGTGGCGTTCGCGACGCCGCCGGCGCATTCCGTCGTGCGCGCCGGACAGGTCGTGGCGACGGTCAAGATCATCCCGTATGCCCTCCCGGAAGGCTCCGTCAGGGCCGCCGAGCGTCTCGCTCGCGAGGGCGGTCCACTGCTGCGCGTCGACGCCCTGGCTGCGCGCCAGGTGGGCTTGATCCTGTCGGGCTCCCTGCCGGCGCGCGGGCGGATCGTCCGCGACTTCGAAGGCCCGCTGCGCGCGCGTGTCGAGGCGCTTGGCTCGGCGCTCCGCGCCGTCGACTTCGTGCCCCTCGAGGAGGACGGCGGCGAGTCGGCGCTGGCCGACGCGCTGCTGGCCCAGGCTCGCGCCGGTGCGAGCCTCGTCGTGCTGGCCGGCGAGACCGCGATCGTCGACCGCCACGACATCGCCCCGCGCGCCATCGAACGGGCCGGGGGCGTGATCGCGTGCTTCGGGGCGCCGGTCGACCCGGGCAACCTCCTCCTCCTGGCCTACCTGGGGAGCATCCCGGTGCTCGGCGCCCCGGGCTGCGTGCGGAGCCCGAAGGTCAACGTGATCGACTGGGTGCTGCCGCGGCTCCTGACGGGCGAGCGCCTCTCCCACGCGGACGTCGTCGCGCTGGGCCACGGCGGCCTGCTCGAGGACGTGCCCGAGCGGCGGGCGCCTCGCGAGGCCCTGCGCTAGCTGTGACCGTTGACAATCCGAAGGCCCGCTGACCATACTGCGGCTCTTCGAAGACAACCGGAAGAAGGAGAAAGTCATGAAGCAGACGGTCTCCATCTCCGTCAACGGCGTGCCCGGGACCCGCGACGTCGAGCCGCGCCTGCTGCTCGTCCACTACCTGCGCGAGACGCTGGGCCTCACGGGCACGGGCGTGGGCTGCGACACGAGCCAGTGCGGCGCCTGCACCGTGCTCCTGGACGGGCGGGCCGTGAAGTCGTGCACGGTGCTGGCGGCGCAGGCCGACGGCGCCGAGGTCACGACCATCGAGGGCCTCGCAAGGGACGGCCAGCTCCATCCGCTGCAGCAGGCGTTCTGGGACAATCACGGCCTCCAGTGCGGCTTCTGCACGCCGGGCATGATCCTGACGGCGTGCGACCTCCTGAAGCGAAGTCCGCAGCCGAGCGAGGCCGAGATCCGGTACGGCATCGAGGGCAACCTCTGCCGCTGCACCGGCTACCAGAACATCGTCGCGGCCATCCAGGACGCCGCGGCCCGGATGAAGTAGGAGGGCGCCATGGCCTCCCGCGTCTTCGGCTCCGGCATCAAGCGGCGCGAGGACCCGCGCCTCGTCACGGGCCAGGCGAGGTACACCGACGACTTCACGCTGCCCGGCATGGCGCACCTGGCCGTGGTTCGCTCTCCCTATGCCCACGCCCGCATCAAGCGGATCGACGCGAGCCGAGCGCGGTCGTTGCCCGGCGTGGTCGCCGTCTTCACGGGCCAGGAGATGAAGGACGCCGGCTTCGGAGGAATCCCGTGCGCCTGGGTCGTCCCGAACTCCGATACCAAGACCCCGCCGTACCCGCCCATCGCCATCGAAACGGTCCGCTACGTCGGCAACGCCGTGGCCATCGTCGTCGCCGAGGACCGCTACCTGGCCAGGGACGCCGCCGACGCCGTGTTGGTGGACTACGAGCCCCTGCCCGTGGCGGTCGATCCGCGCAAGGCCGCGGAGAAAGGCGCGCCACAGCTGCACGCCGACGTCCCCGGCAACCTCTGCTTCCACTGGAAGGTCAGCGGCGGCGACGTCGAGGCGGCCTTCAGGAGCGCCGAGGTGGTCGTGAAGGACACGATCCGCCAGCAGCGCCTCATCCCGAACGCGATGGAGCCGCGAGCGGCCCTCGCGCAATGGAACGGCGCGATGGGCGAGCTCACGCTCTGGGTCACGTCGCAGAACCCCCACATCGCGCGCTTCCTCCTCTCCCTCGACACCGGCACGCCGGAGCACAAGATCCGCGTCATCGCGCCCGAGGTGGGCGGCGGCTTCGGCAGCAAGATCCCCCACTACCCCGAGGACTCGATGGTCGTCTTCGCGTCCAAGGCGACGAACCGGCCCGTGAAGTGGACCGAGACGCGCAGCGAGAACTACAAGTGCACGATCCACGGCCGCGACCACGTCCAGGAGGTCGAGCTGGCGGCGAGGAAGGACGGCACGATCCTGGGCCTGCGCGCGAAGGTCTGGGCCGGGATGGGCGCCTATCTCTCCACGGCCTCGACGGGCATCCCGACGATCCTGCACGGCCTCATGCTGTCGGGCGTGTACGACATCCCGGCGATCCACGAGGACGTCTTCGGCGTGTTCACGAACACCACGCCGGTGGACGCGTACCGGGGCGCGGGCCGGCCCGAGGCCACCTTCATGATCGAGCGGCTCGTGGACCTGCTCGCCCGCGAGCTGCAGGTGGACCCGGCGGAGCTGCGGCGGAAGAACCTCATCCCGCCGTTCACGGACGGGCACACCGTCGCCACCGGGCTCGTCTACGACACGGGCAACTACGAGGCCGCCCTCGACAAGGCGCTTCAGATGGCCGACTACGAACGCCTTCGCAAGGAGCAGCAGGAGGCGCGGGCGAAGGGCCGTCATCTCGGGATCGGCCTCTGCACGTATGCCGAGATCTGCGGCCTCGGCCCGTCGCAGGTGGCTGGCGCGGTGGGCTTTGGCGGCGGGCTGTGGGAGAGCGCGATCGTGCGCTTCCACCCGTCGGGCAAGGTCCACGTGATGGTCGGCGTCTCGCCGCACGGGCAAGGCGAGGAGACGACGTTCGCGCAGATCGTCGCGAGCGAGCTGGGCGTGCCCGTGGACGACGTGGTCGTCCTGCACGGCGACACTTCGCAGACCCCGATGGGCTGGGGCACCTACGGCTCGCGCACGACCGCGGTCGGGAGCGGCGCGCTGATGGGAGCGATCGGCAAGATAAAAGAGAAGGCGAAGCTCGTCACGGCGCACCTGCTGGAGGCGGCGGCCGAGGACATCGAGTACGCGGACGGGAAGTTCTACGTGAAGGGCTCGAAGGACCGCTTCAAGACGATCCAGGACGTGGCCCTCATGGCCAACGTGGCCTGGAACTACCCGAAGGGTCTGGAGCCGGGCCTCGAGGCCTCGGCCTTCTTCGACCCGCCCAACTTCGTCTACCCCTTCGGCGCGCACGTCGCGGTCGTCGAGGTGGACGCCGAGACCGGCGAGATCGCCCTCAAGCGCTACGTGGCCGTCGACGACTGCGGCCGCGTCATCAACCCGATGATCGTCGAAGGCCAGATCCACGGCGGGATCGCGCAGGGCGTCGGACAGGCGCTCTGGGAGGGCGCCGTCTACGACGACGACGGACAGCTCCTGACCGGCACGATGATGGACTACGCGCTGCCCAAGGCGCTCGCGTTCCCGCGCTTCGAGCTGGGCATGACGGAAACGCCGACGACCGTGAACCCGCTCGGCGTCAAGGGCATCGGCGAGACCGGCACGATCGCCTCGACCCCGGCCGTCTACAACGCGGTGCTCGACGCCCTCGCACCCCTCGGCGTCGCGCGCGTCGACATGCCGCTCACGCCGGAGCGCGTCTGGCGCGCAATCCGGGCCGCGAAGAGGAGCTAGCCATGTACGCCCAGGGCTTCGAGTACTACCGGGCCAAGAGCGTGGCCGAGGCGGCGGAGCTTCTTCGCACGAAGAAGGATGCCAGGCTGCTGGCCGGCGGCCACAGCCTGCTCCCGGCGATGAAGCTTCGCGTCGCCTCTCCCGCGGCCCTCGTCGACATCGGGCGGATCGCCGAGCTTCGCGGGATCAGGACGGCGGGACAGGGCTTGACGATCGGTGCGCTCACGACCCACGCCGAGGTCGCGGCGTCGCCGGACATACGCAAGGCCTGCCCGCTGCTCGCCGAGACGGCGGCGCAGATCGGCGACCTCCAGGTCCGCAACCGCGGCACGATCGGCGGTTCCATTGCGCATGCCGACCCCGCGGCCGACCTGCCCACGACCCTCCTGGCGCTCGACGCGAAGGCCACCGCCTCGAACGGAACGAGCTCGCGGGAGATCGCGGCCAACGACTTCTTCGTGGACATCTTCACGACCGCCCTCCAGCCGGGGGAGATCGTCACTGCGATCGGAGTCCCGGGCCAGGCGGGCGGGGGCGCGTACCTGAAGCACCGCCATCCCGCTTCGAGCTATGCGGTCGTGGGCGTCGCGGCGCTCGTCGAGATCGTGGGCGGCAGGTGCGCGCGCGTCGCGGTCGCGGTCGGCGGCGTCACGACGAGGGCATTCCGGGCGGCGGCGGCCGAGCAGGCGCTCTCCGGGAAGGCCGCGGACGACGCGACGTTCGCCGCGGCGTCCGAGCAGGTCCGGGGCGCGATCCGGGATCCGATGAGCGACCTGTACGCGTCGGGCGAGTACCGGACCCACCTCGCAGTGGTGTTGACACGGCGGGCCCTGGCGCTCGCCGCGGAGCGCGCGCGGAGCTGAGCCGGCCCTACGCCAGCCCGATCCGGTCCAGGATCGCGCCGAACCTGGCGTGACCGCGCAGGCTGTCCAGGGCGGGGTCGACCTTGAGCAGCGAAAGACCCCCGTCCCGCTCCTCGTACGCCGTCTCGAGCCACCTGAGCGCGCTCTCCGCTTCTCCAATCCCCGCATAGAGCCGGGCGCGGACGTAAGGGGAGCTCGTAACGTCCCGTGAAGGCGCCTCCAGGAGTTCCAGATACGCCCTCCAGTATCCCTTCACTCCCGAGCGCGCATGGGCGTCCTCCAGGCGGGATGCGGCCTCGCTGCCCAGTGCCTCTGGAGACCGCAGCAACTCCGAGATGGGCAGCGGGTACATCCCCATCTCGTCGTACGCCATCAGGATGCCGATGCGGGCGTCGGGGAAGCCGGGATCCAGGTCCATGGCCGCGCGGTACTGGCGGACCGCCTCGTCGAAGCGCCGGGCCAGGTAGAGCACCAGCCCCAGGTCGGTGTTGATGGCCAGCGACAGCGGATCGAGCTGCAGCGCGCGCTCGACGTGGGCGATCGCCTCGTCGAAGCGGCCCCGAGCCGCGAGGCACATGCCGTACCAGTGATGCGCCGTGGAGTAGCTCTGATCCCGCCTCAAGGCCTCGCGGAACCCGGATTCGGCGCCGGACCAGTCCCAGTCGTAGAGCATCTTCACGACGGCGAGCGAAGTGTGGGCTTCGACCAGCGCGTCATCGATGCGGAGGGCCTTCTCGGCGGCCGCCCTCGCCTTGGGCATGGTCTGCCGGGGAGACAGCCGGCTGTAGTGGCTCATTATGGTGTAGCAGTCGGCGAGCCCGGCGTACGCCCTCGCGCAGCGCGGCTCCTTGTCGATGGCCTGCTCGAAGCATCGGATGGCCTTCTCGAGCGCGTTCGACGTTCGCCTCGCCCAGAAATGCCTCCCCTTCAGGCAGAGCTGATGTGACTCCGCGTTCTCCGGATAGCGCGTGCCGAGGATCTCGGCGGCGCCGCCCGCGCGCTCGCTTCCTTCCGTTAGCTCCCGGACGTCCGCCACGAAGCAATAGCCACGCTTGGGCACGGTCACCACGTAGCGATGGTCCTCGACGCGGTCCCGCAGGGCCTTCCTGAGCGTGAAGATGGCTTGCGTCAGATTCGACTCCTCCACCACAGTGTCCGGCCACACGCGTCGAAGCAGCTCGTCCTTCGTGAGGATGGTCCGGGCGTTCTCGACGAGTGCCAGGAGCGTCTCGAAGGCTTTGGACGTCAGGGGTACGACCACACCCTCGCGAAGGAGCAGACGCTTCGTGGCGTGGAGCGCAAACGGCCCGAAGGCGAAGACGGGCTTCGTTGACGCAGCGGCCACGATCCACCTCGTTGATAAGATTTGAGAAGATTTTAGCAGCTCGAGCAAAGACCGGCGCGCCACACGCTGCCTAGGCTGGCGACATGCCCCCCCGCAGCGCCGTCGACACCCCGTCCGGCCCGGTCGAGTGGCCCTATGCCATCGAATACGACCAGACGGACGAGATCGACACGGACGTCCTCGTGATCGGGGGCGGCGCGTCCGGCTGCTTCGCAGCGATGGGCGCGGCGAGCCGCGGCGCCCGGGTCGTCATGATGGAGAAGGCCGCGACCCTCACCAGCGGCGCCATGGGCTCGGGCTGCGACCACTGGGAGATGGCCGCCACGAACCCGTGCTCCCGGGTGACGCCCGAGGAGCTGGCTGACGCGATGATCCGCGGCCACCGGGGCTACAACAACGGGATCTCCCACTACATCGAGGCGCGGGAGTGCTGGGACCGGCTGCTCGACCTCGAGCGCTACGGCGCCAAGATCCGGGACACCGACGACGAGTTCGCGGGCGCCGAGTTCCGCGACGACGAGACCAAGCTGATGTTCGCGTACGACTACGTGAACCGCTTCACGCTGCGGGTGTGGGGAGCGACCTTCAAGGCGGCGATGTACCGCGGCGCCAAGCAGATGAAGGCGCTGGTCATGGACAGGACCATGGGCGCCGGCCTGCTGACGGAGGGCGGCCGGATGGGGGCTCGCGTCGTGGGCGCGGTGGCCGTCAACGGCCGCACGGGACGCTTCACCGTCTGCCGGGCGAAGGCCACCGTCTTCTGCATGTCGCGACCCACACGGCTGTGGCTCTTCGCTCCGGGAGCGCCCGGGATCTCCGAGTTCCGCCCTCCACAGTGCACCGGCGACGGCCATGCCATGGCCTGGCGCGTGGGCGGCTCGTTCACCATGCTCGAGAAGTCGCTGCGCGCCGAATGGTCCGGGCTCCGGAGCTTTCCGCCCTACGGCACCGGCAACAACCACAACACGTGGTACGCCTGCACCATGATCGACTCGGAGGGGCGCGAGATCCCCTACGTCGACCGCGACGGCCGCGAGCTCGCGACCGTCGGTGAGCGCTATCGTCCCGCGCCGGGTCAGAAGTTCTTCATGAAGGGCGGCGGCGAGCCTGACTTTCCGTTCTACGAGTTCCAGGGGCCGGAGACGATCCCGGTCTCCCTGGCGCTCGAGCGCGGATACAAGCTCCCGTTCTACGCCGACCTCACGAGGATGCCCGACCACGAGCGCCGCGTCATCTGGGGGATGATGGTGGGGAACGAGGGCAAGACGCGCACCCCCGTGCTCGCGACCTACACGAGCGCCGGCTTCGATCCGACCCGCGACGTCCTCCAGAGCTACGGCGACGGCTGGCGCTCGGGCCAGTTCCTGCCGCAGGAACGCCAGTTCTTCGGCATCCCCGGCGGAATGGTCAACGACTGGAGGCTCATGACGAACCTCGAGGGACTCTTCGCCGCGGGCGACGTCCTCTTCGCCTCGGACTGCGCCGGCCACGCGGCCGCCACCGGGCACTATGCGGGACGTCACGCCGCGGACTACGCGGCTCGGCACGGCGACGTGAGGGTCCACCAGCCACAGGTGGACGCCGAGCGCACTCGTCTCTACGAGCCCCTGAAGCGCCAAAGGGGGGTCGGCTGGCAGGCCTTGAGCGAGGCCATCACCCGGGTGATGCAGAACTACTGCGGGGCGGTCAAGAGCGACGATCTCCTCAACGAGGGCCTGCGCGGGCTCCAGGAGCTGCGGGAGAACGAGGCGGCGGCGCTCTACGCGCGGAACCCCCACGACCTGCTCCGCGTCAACGAGACGCTCAACGTCCTCGCCAACGCCGAGCTCGTCATCCACTCCTGCCTGGCCCGCAAGGCCAGCTCCAGGCAGCTGATGTTCACGCGCCTCGACTATCCCGAGCTCGACCCCCCCGAGTGGCACAAGTTCGTCACGGTCTGGCGCGACGAAGGCGGCGTGCGCACCGGGTCGCTGCCGATCGACTACTGGGGCGGCCTCACCGAGAACTACGAGCGCCTGAACGCGGACTACGTCGCCGAGGTCCGCCGGTGAGCAAGGTGCTCGTGTCTCCCGACCCGGCCCTCGTCGATCCCGTCACGATCTTTCCGGACACGTGTACAGGCTGCAACCTGTGCATCCACGTCTGCCCGGTGGACCTGTTCCTGCCGAACCCGAGGGTCGGGGGTCCGCCGCTGGTCCTCTATCCGGGCGAGTGCTGGTACGAGGGGAGCTGCGTGGACGTGTGCCCGGAGCCCGGCGCGATCGTGCTCAATCGGCCTCCGGCAACGCGCGTGAACTGGAAGCCGCGGCGCGAGTGCCAGGCGCGGCAGCCTCCGTCGCGCTCGTCAGGCTGACTGCGGCGAAGACCACCGCCGAGACAGCGAAGGCGACGAGCAGCGCCAGGTCGACGTCGAAGAGCCCGCGAAGCGGACCCGGCGCGCCGGCGGCGAACGCCGCGATGCCGATGCTTCCGCCGACCGCCATGGCCGCGTAGGCGCCCCTGGCCGTCGCTCGCGGCCACAGCAGACCCCCGAGGAGGGGTACGAGCAGGCTCCCCATGTACGGATAGTTGAAGATGATGATGGTGTCGAGTATGCCTCGGGCTTCCAGGGCCACGGCCACGCCGATCACGAGGGACACCGCCACGGCCAGGCGCGCGTACAGCGTCGCGCGCGGCAGCTCGTCCAGCCGCGCCTCCGGATGGAGCAGCTTGTTGTAGAAGTCCCGGGAGAAGCAGCCGGCCATGGAGATGAGCAGCGCGTTGGCCGTGGACATGGCGGCGGCGAGCAGCGCGGACACGACGATCCCCGCCAGGGCCGGCGGCAGTGCGGACGTGATCACGTGCGTGAGGACCGCGCCGTCCTCCAGCGCCGGGAAGGCCCGTTTCCCCGCGGCGCCGGCGACCGCCGAGCACAGGCTCACGGCCACGACCAGAACGCCAGCCAGGATGCACGCCCACCTGGCCACGCGCGCGGTCCGCGCGGCCTGGTAGCGGATGAAGGCGTCGTAGGACACCGAGATCGAGAACAGGAACGGCGTGATCAGGAAGACGGCCCTGGGGGCCATGCCCTCGGGAACAAATGGGGTGGCGAGCAGCGAAGAAGTCGTGCCTTCCGGAGCGGACCCGAGGGCGGCCCACGCGGCCAGCGGTATGCCGATCACGATCACGGCGACCTGCACGAGATCCACGGCCACGACGCCCCACATCCCGCTCATAACGTTCGAGACCAGGATCGTGCCGCCGACGGCCAAGACCGCCGTCCGGTACGGAAGCCCGAAGGCGGACAGCACGCTACCCGACGCCATGAGCTGCGCGGCGAAGATGCCGAGCAGGCTCGGGATGTTCGACAAGGATGCCCACACGCGCACGAGGCGGCTCTCGCCGTAGCGCGCGGCGAAGAAGTCGATGGGCACGAATCCCCCGAGCCCACGGAGCCGCTCCGCGGCGACGAGACCGGCGAGGATCAGGCCACCGCCGCATCCCAGCCCGTACCACGTCCCCGGCCAGACGCCCCGGGACGCGCCGAGCTCGGCGCCGCCGAGGACCACGCCGGCGCCGATCTGCACCGCGGCCATGGAGGCCGTCGTGAGGACGAGGCCGAGGCTGCGGCCGGCGACCAGATAGTCCGAGGCTCGCTTGATCCGCGCGCTGAGCACGGCGCCCACCACCACCGTGGCGATCAGGTAGACGACGACGATCCCCTGGACCATCGGTCGAGAGGATACCCCGGCGGTCGACGTCGGCCCCGTGCTAGTCTGGCGGCCGTGAAGGCAGTAGCAGGCTTCGCCGGCGTCGACGCGCTGCTCGAGGCCTTGCGCGAGCAGCGCTACGTCGCCGACCGCGGCCTCGCGACGGCCATCCACCTCGCCCTGACCCTCGGGCGGCCGCTGTTCCTGGAGGGCGAGGCCGGCGTCGGCAAGACCGAGGTCGCCAAGGTCCTGGCAGCGGCGCTACGCGCGGAGCTGATCCGCCTTCAATGCTACGAGGGCCTCGACGCGCACCACGCGCTCTACGAGTGGAACTACGCGCGACAGATGCTGCACATCCGGCTCGCGGAGGCTCGCGGCGAGCGCCCGGCCGAGGCCGAGCTGTTCGGCCCGGAGTTCCTGCTGCGCCGGCCGCTGCTTCGGGCGCTCGAGGCGACGCGGGACGGGCCCGTCGTCCTCCTCGTCGACGAGGTCGACCGCAGCGACGAGGAGTTCGAGGCCTTCCTGCTCGAGGTGCTGTCGGACTTCCAGGTCACGATTCCCGAGATCGGCACGATCCGGGCGAGCGCGCCGCCGATGGTGGTCGTGACCTCGAACCGGACGCGCGAGGTGCACGACGCGCTGAAGCGGCGCTGCCTCTATCACTGGATCGAGTATCCGAGCCTCGAGACCGAACTCGCGATCCTGCGGGCGAAGGCGCCCGATGCCGGGGAGGCGCTCTCGCGGCAGGTGGCGGGCTTCGTCCAGGAGCTGCGGCAAGCCGAGCTGTACAAGCGTCCGGGCATCGCAGAGACCCTCGACTGGGCAGCGGCGCTCGTCGCACTCGACCGCAGGGCGCTCGATCCCGGAGTCGTGGACGACACCCTCGGCGTGATCCTGAAGTACCAGGACGACGTCGAGAAGGTGCGTGGCGAGGCGGCCCGCGCCATCGTCGAGCGGGTCAAGGCCACGGCTTGATCGGCGCCATCGCCCACAACCTGCTCTTGTTCGGCCGCCTGCTCCGTGGCCTGGGCCTCGAGATCAGTCCCGAGCGCCTGCGCGACCTCGCGAGGGCGCTCGGCCACATCGACGTCGGCAGGCGCAACGACGTCTATTTCGCCGCCCGCAGCCTGCTCGTGCATCGCCGCGAGGAGATTCCGCTCTTCGACGCCGCGTTCGATGCGTTCTGGCGCCGGCCCAGGGAGGGCGCCCTCGGGTTGGACCTGCGGGCCCTGGGCGAGCGGCGGCGCTTTCGCCGACCGAGCGTCGCGTCCGAGGGCGCGCCCGGGCCGGTCGGGGCCGGGGACCAACGGCCCTCGCGGCCGGCGCTGCACACCGTCTCGACCTACAGCCCGGAAGACGCCCTCCGGCACAAGGACTTCTCCCAACTCGCGGTCGAGGAGCTCGAGGCGGTACGCGAGATGATCCGGCGCCTCTCCTGGCGCCTCGGCGAGCGGCTCACGCGGCGGATGCGCCCGGGCGGCGGCCGAGACCACGACCTGCGCCGGACCCTGCGCCGGGCGCTGCGCCACGGGGGCGAGGTGCTCGCCTGGGCGAGCCACGAGCGCGGGCGCAAGCCGCGCCCGCTCGTGATCCTGGCCGACATCAGCGGCTCGATGGAGAGCTACACGCGCTTGTTGCTGCTCTTCGTCTACGGCCTCGCGGCAGGCCTCGAACAGCAGGTGGAGGTCTTCGTGTTCGGCACGCGCCTCACACGCATCACGCGTGAGCTACGCGGACGCGACGCCGACCGTGCCCTGTCCGAGGTCTCGCGCCGCGTTCCGGACTGGTCGGGGGGGACGCGCATCGGGGCGGCGCTGCGCGAGTTCAACTTCCGCTGGGGACGGCGGGTGCTCGGCCGTGGGCCGGTCGTGCTGTTGATCAGCGACGGCTGGGACCGCGGGGAGGCCTCGACGCTGCGCGAGGAGATGGCGCGCCTCCAGCGCAGTTGCCACCGCCTGGTCTGGCTGAACCCCCTGCTCGGCGCTCCGGACTACGAGCCGCTGGCGCGGGGCATGCGAACGGCCCTCCCCTACGTCGACGACTTCCTGCCGGTCCACAGCGTCGCGAGCCTCGAAGACCTGGGCCGGCGCCTCTCGGCGCTGGGGCCCGGACGACGGGGCCGCGCGCACCGGCCTCGCCGGAGGCCCTTCGCCGCCGCGTCATGACCCCAGCGCAGCGACGAGGGCGCGCAGCGTTCCTTGGACGCGCTCCACGTTGGACGGCCCCATTCGCAGCAAGTGCTTCTGCGCGGGCGAAAGGGCCTCGAGGGTGGGGTCGGCGTACTCGTAGACCAGCACGTTCCCGCGCCGCACCGGCTTGACGGCGACGTCGACGGCGACGACGGGCGTCTCGAGGAGGTGGGCGACGGCCTCGCGCAGCGCCCGCTCGAAGCCGCCCTCGGGATAGCCGAGCTCGCGATAAGCCCCCTCGAGCAGCGGCAGGGCGCGGCGAAACGCTCGGGCACAGCCCGGGGCGTCGAGAGAGGCCACGGCTTCCGCGAGGCGGTCGTAGCGCGCGAAGCTCTTCTCGTCGACGACCGTTCGGCCCTTCCGCTGGGCGATCTTGAAGGGGCCGCTGGGGGCCATGAAGCCCAGGCTCGCCCGCGGGCTTTCGCCCTTGCCCACGGTCTCGACGACGTTCACGAGGAGGCGCACGAGCCCCTGCTGCGCGAGCCAGAGGCCGAGCTGCGGGTTCGCGGACAGCCCTCCGAGGAGCCCGCGGACGAAGTCGTCGCTCCGCTCGAGAGAGGGAAGGCCCATCGCCTCGGGTCCGGGTATCGGCGTCGGCGTGGCTCGTGCCATCGCGGTCACGGGCGGCGGCGCGGGGGCGCGCTTCGCGCGATACAGGAAGTAACCACCCACGCCGGCGGCAGTGACCAGCGCGCCGACGAGGACCAGGAACCCGAAACTCCGCTCTTCGGGCGGCTCGTACTGAGGCGTTCCGCCGTCGTCGTCCGGCTCCGGCCGGGTACGCAGCTCGAACGAATCGAGATCCGGCATCAAGCTCTCATCGTCGATGGTACAGCGGTCAAGGCCGGTGCGTCCCGCCCGGGCGCGCCCTTGAAACAGGCCCTGTTTCTGCTACAGTCCTCGGCGACTTTTCCTGGAAGGAGTCGGACGCCATTTCGAACAAGGTCTTCGTCGGGAACCTGAGCTACGACGTCACACGCGAGGAGCTGCTCACCGTTTTCGGAGCGGCGGGGAAGGTGGCCGACGCCAAGGTCCCGACCGACCGGGAGACCGGCCGGCCACGGGGCTTCGCCTTCGTCGAGTTCGAGACCGAGGAGGCCGCGCAGCGCTCGATCGAGCTCTTGAACGGAAAGGACCTGAGGGGTCGGCCGCTCCGCGTCAACGAGGCCGACAACCGACCACCGCGCCCCGGCGGTCCCGGTGCGGGGCCCGGCGGGCCGCGGCCCTTCCGCCCGGACGCCCCCCGTCCCGGCTTCCGCAACGACTTCCAGCGCCGCGGCCGGCCCTTCGTGCGCGGCGACGAGGTCTCGTTCCCGCCGCCCGAGCAGCAGGATCGACGCGGCCGCGGCCGGGGTGCGAAGGGCTTCAAGGAAAAAGGCGCGGAGGGCAAGGCGGGCACGCCCAAGCCGAAGCCCAACGCAAAGCGCCGGCCGAAGAGCGGGAACTGGGAAGACTGGGACGACTTCTACGACGAGTAGGAGCGTTCCCGCCGCAGCGCGACGGCCCCGGCGACCACAAGCACCGCGCACAGCAAGATGGCGGTCCAGCGCACGGGCTGGTAGATGCTCAACCCCGAGATGCCCCAGCCGGGCGTGACCGCGTAGACCGTGACCTGCGCGGCGACCGCCGCCACGGCTGCCCGAGCCCACCCCACCACGCGGCCGACGGCCTCGACGGCGCGCAGCGCCGGCGGCAGCAGGACCGGCAGCGCATAGGCGAGGAGGCGGTCGGTGTTGTTGGCGAACGCCAGCGAGGCGAAGGCGAGGAGCGCCACGGCCGCGTCCTCCGGGCGCGCGCGGACGGCGCCCCAGGCCCGCGGCGAGCGCAGGACGAGAAGCGGGACCAGGACGCCAAAGCTGCCGATGGTGACGAAGTAGAGCTGGTTGTCGAGCAGGTGGCGGGCTCGGAAGGCGAGCATCTCCCGCGCAGCGTCGAGAAAACCGGGTCCGGACATCGGGTCGATGACGACGCGAATCGCGACCGCCGCGGCGGCGGCCGGCGCGAACACCAGCACGGCCTCGAGCGGGCCCCAAGCCCGCCGCTGGCGGGTCCAGCGCGACAGCGCGTAGGCCGGGATCAGCAGCCAGTTCTCGCGCGTCGCGGCCCCGGCGGCCGCGACCGCGCTGAGCGCCGCTCGCCGATCCTCGCGCGCGAGAAGCAGCCCGAGGGTGACGAGCCAGAGACACACAGGGTCTGGCATCCAGTACTGGTACGCGTACCAGCGCACGGCGCCGGGCATCAGGCTCGCCAGGGCCGTTCCCAGCAGCGCCGCGTCCACGGCGAAGCCCTGCCGTCGCAGGAGGAGGAACAGCGTGAAGAGAAAGGCCATCAGCGCGAGCTGGGTCGTGGCCCAGAACACCGCGTGCAGGTTGACGCCCGTCAGGACCGCGAGCCGCCCGACTACGGCCGGCACCAGGACCCGATAGCAGAACGGCCGTTCCCGCGCCCGCGGGTCCGAGGCCAGGCCCGGCGGCGCCTCGGCCATGGCGATGTAGCGGGAGTGGTCGAGCTCGCGCACCTGCCGCGGCCGATGCACGAGGCCGAGGGCCGAAGAGACGACGGCGACGTTGAGCGCGACCAGCAGCAGGGCCGCGCCGGCGCCGAGGAGGAGCTCGCCGCGCTTCAGTCGCGCCCGCGAACCGCCCGGGCCTCGGCGAGAGACTCGACCTTGCCGGGCTCCTCGCCCTCGCGCTGGGCCGCCTGTCGGCGCGCCGCGCCGAGGAGGAAGGCCGCCAGTACAAGCAGCAGAGCCGCGATCGCCGCCTGCAGGCCGACGAAGCCCCCGATCTTGACCGGCGCGAGAGCAGGTGACACGAAGCGCACGAGCCAGCCCCCACCCTCGTCCAGGACGGCCGAGACGAAGGCCGCGCCGATGAGGCCGACCTTCGCGCCCCGGGGGATCGGCGCGAAGATCGCGAGGTGCGTGAGGAAGAGCAGCACCATGCCCATCATCGGCAGGTGGGCGTGCGTGGTCTCGAGCATGGACGCGGCGGATCGCGGCGGCCGGAACTCCTCCTCGGAGCCGTTGTAGTACGCGACGACCGAGCGGGACGTCAGCCCCATGCGTCCGAAGTACATGGCGAAGTTCGTGATCCAGAAGGCCATCAGCAACGAGAGCGTCAGGCCGATGGTCGCGCGCATCAGCGGGTGGCCCTGGAACCCGCCGTTCTCCATGTGCTTCATGGCTTCCCCTTCAACACCAGTTCCTCGATGGCGAGGGAGCGCCGCACGGCCTCGGTGAGCGCCTGCACCGTCAGCGTGGCCCCGGTCACACGGCGCACGCCGCGGCCGGGCCACAGCTCGTCGTCGAGGGGCTTGCCTTCGAGGGTGCGCAGCCAGCCCTCACGTGGAAGATAGTCGGGAGGCTCGGCGAACTGCAGCACCAGGGCCATGCGCAGCCGGCCGTCGGGCTCGACCACGGTGAGGACGGTCTCCGGCATCGTCCGCACCGTGTGGGTGTCGAGCACCGCGCGGCCCGTCACCGCGCCGTCCCTGCGTGCGACGAAGGCGGTGACGATCGGCGACGGCAGCTTCGATCTGGCCGCCTGCTCGACCGCCGCGACCTCGTCCTTCGTGAGGTAGAGCGTCAGCCTCTGCGCGGTCGACCCGGGGAAGGCGCGCTCGACGGCCGCCTTTTCCGTCATGAGCACCTCGCCGCGGATCGCCGGCGCGGGCGCCGTGGCGAGGAGCGCCAGGCCGCCCCAGATGAAGTGGAACCGCAACTCGACGGCGCCGAGGCTATAGGCGTAGCGGGGCACAGTCAAGGGAGCCCGCCTAGAAGAGGTACCCCACGGCCAGGTTCCACTGGCTCACGCCGGTCGAGGCCTGGTTCCGATGGCGCTGGTAGTCCGCCTTGAACACCACGTTGGCCAGGGGCTTCACGCCGACGCCGAGGGTGAGGACGCTGCGCTCCGTGGCGGGGTCGTCCGTGAACCCCGCGGGAACGCCGTCCTGGGTGTCCAGCTCCTCGTAGCGTGCGAATGGAGCGACGGACCAGCGGCTCCCGCCCGCGAGCGTCATCACGTCGAAGGCGCCCTGCACGTACCAGCCGTACTGGTTTTCCCCCACCGACTTGTCGCCCGTGAGGCCGTTGGCGCGGTTCAGGATCGCAACGTCATCGACGGAGCCCTTGGCGAACAGCGCGCGCAACTGGAGCCCGCCGCGCTCGTACTGGGCGTGAACGTCGAAGAGCGACACGTCGGCGTCGAATCCCTGGCCGTCGACGGTCGCGCCCTGCGCCGAGTCGCCCGTGAAGAAGGAGGCGCCCACGAGCAGGCCCTCGACGCCCGTGAAGTCGAGCCGACCCGTGACGCCGAAGTCCTCGGACTTGCTGCGCGCGCCGCTCTGGCGGGCGCCGCGGATGCCGGAGGCGCTGAGCCCGGTGCTCGCGAGGCCGCTGACGAGGTAGGCGCGCCACTGGACGGGCCCTACATCGCCGTAGAGGCCCGCGCCGTTCTCGCGCCAGGTGGACGGGAGGATCGCCGACTCGACGTCGGGACGCTTCGCCCCGTGGAAGATGGGCGGCTCGTGCAGCTCGTTCAGGAAGCCGACGGGGACGAGCACCATGCCGGCGCGGAGGCCGAGCCTCTTCGCGGGCTTCCAGTCCACGTAGGCGAACTCCACGGAGACCTCGCCGCCCTTGCCTGTCGAAGCGTGCTCGAACTCGATCTCGGAGTTGAAGAGGATTTCGTCGTCGAACTTGTAGCCCACGTAAACGATCTGGCGAACGAAGTCGAACTGGTCGGTCCGCCCCGAGGCAGCGCCGTCCTGGCGCGCGTCCGAGTAGTTCTCGTAGACCGCCTCCCCGTACCCACCGATCGAGACGCCCTTCGCCGCCCGGTAGACCTTCGAGGCGGCAGGCGCGAACCCATACACGCCGGCCTGCTTCGGGTCCACCTCGACCGCGCCGCCGGTACGGCTCTCCTCGAGCTCGGCGGCCAGCAGGTCGATGCGGCGCTCGAGCTCGTCGAGACGCTCTTTCGACTGTCCCACGGCCCTTTGCCTCTCGATCTCGGCGCGGAGCTGGGCGACTTCCCGGCGAAGCTCGTCGAGCGATTCTCTCTCCTGGGCCAGGAGCAGCCCAGGGTGCACCAGGACCGCCGCGAGAGTCGCGATCAGAATGAAATTGAAATTCAGTTTCATCTTCATCGAGCGCAGGCTACCAGCGCTCGCCTGCCGCTGTCAAGGCCAAATGAAAGTGGATTTCAATTTCAGAACGTGTCACGGCAGTCGCTGTGGGGCCGGGAAGTGCCGTATCATCCCAGCTCGGATGCTCTGGGCCGCCCTGCTGCTCCTCCTCGGCGCGCCGGAGCGGCCGTTCCACGAGGAGCGCTTCCTCCTCGACCGCCGACTGGAGACGCTGCGGCGCATCCTCCCTGACGGGCCGATCGCCGTCGCCGACGCAGCTCTCGTCAAGGAGCTTGCCGAGCAGGCGCGGTTGCTCTCCGTCGAGTCGCTCGCCCGCCCGCCGGCGGAGAGCGGGGCGCGCGGACACGTTGCTGTCGATCTCACCGCCATCGGAAGCTTCGCCCAGATCGATCGCTTCTTCGGCCAGGTGGCGCTCTCCCATCGCCTGATCGACGTGGAGAGTCTGTCCATGACTGCGGCCCCCGGGGACGCGATCCGGCTCACGACCGTCCTGCTGTGCCCCTTCCGCCCTCTCCGAGCACCGCTGCCCCAGGTGCCCGACGGGACGCGGGCCAAGCTCGGCGGCGTTCCCCGCCCCCAGGCCGACGCGTTCGTCGCCGACCAGGCGCTGGCCCTCGCCAAGTCGGAGGCGATTGCCGCCCTGCGGCGCGCGCGGCGCAATCCCCGCGTCTTTCTCTCCGAGCTCGGGGCCGCGGTGCGCGAAAGGCCTGCGATCGTCACCCAGGCAGTTCTGGGCGACGAGTTCTCGGTGAAGGGCCTGACCGTAGGTGAAGGGCCGCTGCGCGCGCTGGAGTCGCGCTTCGAGCGCGGCTTCTTCCGGGTCACGCATTTCCTGGTGGCGCGGCAAGGTGCATGTCTGCGCTTCGAGGTCCGCGGGACGAGCCCGATCGCGGGCCCGGAGGCGGAGCTCCCGATTCCCGGCGAGGATCCGTTCGAGGAGCCGGACGGCTCGTGCGCCGTCGACCGCGACACGCTGCGCGGCCCCGTCGTACAGGCTCCGACCGGGAAGGCGCCCGGCAAGGGGCCCCTCACGCTGCGACTCCGCGACGTGGACCTCCCGGACGTCTTCAAGGTGCTGGCCGCGCTCACCGGGCAGGGCTTCCTGGTGGACGCGACGGTGTTCGGGCGCACCAGCCTGGAGCTGACACGGGTGACGCTCGACGAGGCGCAGCAGGCCGTGGGCAAGGCGGCCGGCCTGCGTTTCGAAGACAGCGGGCCAGTGCGCCGCGTCGCGACCGGCCGCGGCGACCGCGACGACAAGAAAGGAGCGAGCGGCAAGAAGGCCGTGGCCGCAGAGTCCCCGAGAGCCGCGGCGGGGCCGCTGGTCAGCGTGGAGCTGAAACGGGCGCCGCTTCGCGACCTGCTCGCGGTCATGGCGGAGATCGACCCGAGCCTGGCGTCGCTCGGTCCGCCGGGAGCGCTCGGCCGATTCAGCGTTTGGATCAAGGACGCGCCTGCGGCGGTCCTGCGCGACGCCATGCTCGCCGCCGCGTCGCTCACCGAGCGGCTCGAGGATGGCCGTCGCATCGTCGAACGCGCGGGCGCCACCGGTGAGGGCGCCGAGCCGATCGCGGGCGACCCCACGGACCCGCGCCTTCAGCTCCGCCCCTCGGACCTGGCGCTGTCGGAGTTCCAGCCGGCGGGAGTGGCGACATCGGGCAACGGGTGGATGGCCTTCGCGTACGCGCCGAGCGGCACCTTGTACGCCTACCGGCCCGGGGACCACCTCGCCGACGCGATCGTGAAGGGCGTCGAGTCGACCGACGTCGTGCTTGAAACCGACGAGGGCGACCTGCGCGTGCCCGTGGCGCCTTTACCGCGCTAGCGCCCAAGAAAGAGGCCCGGGATCTTTGTCCCGGGCCACGGTCTTTTCAGGGCCTTCGCCCCCGTGCGCCTTCAGGGCGCGCGCTTCAAACTCTCTCGAACCGAGCGGGGCCGTACGGGCCCCCATCTGCCTTCGGCGGAGTGCCCTCCATTCCAAGCACCTCCGGTTCACGGATGGCCCGAGTCGCCTGCTCGGGCACGTCGCTCGAATTCGACCTCCGTACCCTCAAGCTAGGCGAGCCGCGGAGCGCTGTCAAGAGAATTCGGATGGCGCGGGGGAACGTCGTCCCAGTCGCGTATGATGGCCCGCCTGGGAGGTGCAGGTGAAGCGTTCGCTCTCGATCGCGCTCCTCGTCGCCACGGTCGGCGCGCACGTCGCTGCCGACGACGATCCCTGGCCGCGCATCCGCAAGTCCCGCATACAGGAGCTCCTGCCCGGCGCCATGCGCCGCGCCCAGGTCGATGCGTGGCTGTTGCTGTGCCGGGAGAACGCCAACGACCCGCTCGCCGTCCACGTGGGCGGCGAGAACGCCGGCGCGCCAGCGGCGTTCCTCTTCCTGCTTCGCGGCGAGCGCGTGGAGGCCGTCGCCCTCTCCCCCGCCGGCGAGGCCCTCTCGCTGCGGGACACGGGCCTTCACGATCGGGTCGAGATGCTCGAGCGGAGCGCGAACCTCTACGAGGCCGTGGCCGCCGAGCTCCGGCGCGCGGATCCCAAGCGGATCGCCGTCAACTCCTCGCCTTCGATCGTGGCCGACGGGCTGTCCTGGACGCAACGGACCGCCCTGGCTCGGGCACTCGGGCCGGAGCTCGAGGCGCGGCTCGTGTCCTCGGACGACCTCGTCGCCGAATGGCTATCCGTGAAGCTGCCCGAGGAGGTCGAGATCCTGCGCAGGGCGGCTGCGCTCACCGAGCAGCTGGAGCTCGAGGCCTACCGCACGATCGTCCCGGGCCGGACTCGTGACGAAGACGTCGCACGGTTCCTGAAGAAGCGGATGGCCGAGCTCGGCGTGACCGACTCCTGGAACCCGGACCAGAACCCCAACGTCAACTCCGGCCCCGACCGCGGCCACTCGCACGCCACCGACCGCGTCATCCAGCCCGGCGACTTCATCCAGACCGACTTCGGCATCAAGGTCCATGGGATCTGGTGCACGGACGTGCAGCGCTTCGCCTACGTCCTGCGTCCGGGAGAGGATGCGCCGCCGCCCGAGGCCCAGAGGCGCTGGGAGGCGGCCCGAAACGGCAGCCGCGTCGCCCTAGGGGCGATGAAGCCGGGCGTGCGCGGCTACGATGTGGACAAGGCCCAGCGCGACGTGATGACGGCAGCCGGCTCGGAGTGGGTGATGTGGGGCACGGGCCATCCGGTCGGATACTGGGCCCACGACGCCGGGCCCTCGCTCTCCGGGGGCCAGTGGGAGCGGGCGCCCTCCGGGAACCAGCTCCGCCCGCTGCAGCCGGGCCAGACCTTCGCCTTCGACGGATTCTTCTCGTGGAAGCTTCCGGGGGGCGGGACGAAGACCATATCGGTCGAGGAGATGGCGGTCGTCACGGAGAGCGGCGCGGAGTACCTGATCCCGCCCCAGGAGCGGCTGGTGCTGATCCGGTAGCTACTTGACCTCCCACACGTCCCCGGCCAGGAGCAGCGTCCGGAGGTCGCCCTTGCCCCGCTTCGCGACGATGCCGTCGATCTGGGCCTTCACGTCGTCCTCGTAGCGCGGGGCGTCCACGGCCCGCAGGACTCCGATGGGCGTCGGGAAACCGGGCTGCGCCTCCATGCGCGACAGGAGGAACGCGTAGGCCGGGTTCGGGTGCTTCTCGTCGTGGACGATGAGGTCGCGCTCGGTGATGCCGTCGCCGAGCTTCACGACCTCCAGGTTGAGGCCATTCATGCGGATACCCTTGTCCCTGCTCTTGCCGAACACGAGCGGCTGCCCGTGCTCGAGGCCGATGACGTGGTCTTCCCGCACATCCTTCTCGGTGAGCGCGTCCCAGGCGCCGTCGTTGAAGATGTTGCAGTTCTGGAGAATCTCGAGGAAGGCGGAGCCCCTGTGCGCCGCGACCTTCCGCAGCGTCGCCTTGAGGTGCGGCTGGAACACGTCCACCGACCGGGCAACGAACGTCGCCTCGGCCCCGATCGCCAGGGACAGCACGTTGAACGGCTGGTCGACGGAGCCGTAGGGCGTCGACTTCGCCTTCTTGCCGCGCTCCGAGGTCGGCGAGTACTGGCCCTTCGTCAGGCCGTAGATGCGGTTGTTGAAGAGCAGCACCTTCACTCCCACGTTGCGCCGCAGCATGTGGATCGTGTGGTTGCCGCCGATCGAGAGCGCGTCGCCGTCGCCCGTGGCGATCCAGACCTCGAGGTCGGGCCGCGCCAGCTTGACGCCTGTCGCCACGGCCGGAGCGCGGCCGTGGATGGTGTGAAAGCCGTAGGTGTTCATGTAGTACGGGAAGCGGCTGGAGCAGCCGATCCCCGACACGACCACGAAGCGCTCGCGGGGCAGGCCCAGCTCAGGAAACACCGATTGCACCGCGGCGAGGATCGCGTAGTCCCCGCAGCCCGGACACCAGCGGACCTCCTGATCGGTCTGGAAGTCCTTGCGGGACAGGACGGGCAGCGTGGCGCTCACTGGAGGACCTCCTCGACCTTGGCTTCGATCTCCTGCTGCTTGAACGGCTTGCCCTGGACCTTGTTGAGACCGACCGCGTCGACCAGGTACTTGGCTCGAAGCACCAGGAGGAGCTGGCCCATGTTCATCTCGGCGACCACGATGCGCTTGTAGCGCTTGAGCACGTCGCCCAGGTTGCGCGGCAGCGGGTTGAGGTGACGGAGGTGGGCGTGGCCGACCTTGCGGCCCCGGGTCCGCAAGCCGCGCAGCGCCGCTGTTATCGACCCATAGGTCGAGCCCCAGCCGACGAGCAGAACGTCGCCCTCCGCGTCCCCGGCCGGCGTCAGGTCGGGGATCTCCGCGGCGACGGCCTGCACCTTCGCCGAGCGCAGGCGGACCATGCGTTCGTGGTTGAGTGGCTCGTAGTTGACGTTGCCGGTGCCGTCCTGCTTCTCGATGCCCCCGATGCGGTGCTCGAGGCCGGGCGTGCCCAGCTTCACCCACGGGCGCGCAAGCGTCTCCGGGTCCCGCAGGTAGGGCATGAAGCCCTGAGGATCCGTGCGGAATCTCGCCGGCATGTCGGGCAGGTCGTCCAGGGACGGAATCCGCCACGGCTCGGCGCCGTTCGCGAGGTAGCCATCGGAGAGCACGATGACCGGCACCATGTACTTCACCGCGATCCGGGAGGCCTCGAGGGCGATCCAGAAGCAGTCTCCCGGCGTCTGGGGCGCGAGCACCGGCAGGGGCGCCTCCGAGTTGCGGCCAAAGAGCGCCTGGAACAGGTCGGCCTGCTCGGTCTTCGTTGGCAAGCCAGTGGAGGGGCCGCCGCGCTGGATGTCGCAAACGACGACCGGCAGCTCGACCATCACGGCGAGGCCGATCGCTTCCATCTTCAGCGCCATCCCCGGTCCGGACGTCGTCGTGATGGCGAGGGCACCGGCGTAGGCGGCGCCCACGGCCGCGGTCATCGCAGCGATCTCGTCCTCGGCCTGGAACGTCGTGACGCCGAAGTTCTTGTACAGGCTCAGCTCGTGGAGGACGTCCGACGCCGGCGTGATCGGGTAGCTCCCCTGGAAGAGCGGCAGGCCCGAGCGCGCCGAGGCCGCCACGAACCCCAGGGCCAGGGCGCTGTTGCCGCTGATGTTGCGGTACGTGCCCGGCGAGAGCCGAGCCGGCGGGATGTCGTAGCTCACCTGGAACGCTTCGGTGGCCTCGCAGTAGGAGTACCCGGCCCGCATCGCCAGCTTGTTGGCCTCGGCCAGCACTGGCTTGTCCTTGAACTTGTCGTCCAGCCACCTGTGGGTGGCGTCCATCGAGCGGTTGTAGAGCCAGTAGCACATGCCCAGAGCGAAGAAGTTCTTGCACCGGTCCATGGCCTTGGCGTCGAGGCCCAGCTCCTTGAGCGACAGGCGCGTGAGCTTGGTCAGCTCGACGCCGAACACGCGATAGCCGTCGAGGGAGTGGTCTTCGAGCGGACTCTGGGCCACCTGCGCCTTCTTGAGGTCGGTGTCCTTGAAGTTGTCGACGTTGAGGATCAGGATCCCGCCGGTCTTGAGGTCGGAGACGTTCATCTTGAGCGCCGCGGGGTTCATGGCGACGAGGACGTCGACCGCGTCGCCCGGCGTGTACACGTCCTTCGTCGAGAAGTGGATCTGGAAGCCCGAGACCCCGGGCAGGGTGCCGGCAGGGGCGCGGATCTCCGCCGGAAAGTCCGGGAACGTGGCCAGGTCGTTGCCGAACAGGGCGGCGGTGTTCGTGAACTGGCTGCCGGTGATCTGCATGCCGTCCCCCGAGTCGCCGCAGAACCGGATCACGGCCTCGTCGAGGGTTTCCCGCCTTCGCGTCGGCGCTTCCATCGTGGCCATGCGACCTCGTTCCTCCTCCTGAATCTCCCGCAGAATCCCCAGTATATCGCCCGGAGCCTCCGATCGGTTGCGGCCCGCCGCCCGCGGGATCTAGACTGCCTCCAGGTATGAGCTGGCTGGGCGCCTTGGCGCGCCGTCTCGGGGACGCCAACATCCGCACCAAGCTGCTCCTCACCATGCTGTCCCTGCTCGTGCTCTCGGTCTCCTCCTTGTTCGTCCTCCACCTGCTCAACGAGCGCCAGCTGCTTTCCCAGGTGCGCGAGTACACCGAAGAGCTGTCCACGGCGATCGAGATCGCCCAGGAGCAGCCCGCGGGCGAGGGCGACGCCCAGGTGGTGCTCAAGGCGTACGCGGACAAGCTGCGGCAGCTGGGCGTGAAGGACGTCTCGATCGCCGACGAGGACGAGGAGGTCCAGGCCTCGACGAACCCGGAGAACGTCGGCAAGCGCCTGGTGCGCGCGAGCCCCAAGAAGAAGGGCCCCAAGCAATACGTGATCCGCGGCGTGCTCGGCGCCGAGGGGCCCGACGCCAAGACCTCCACCCTCACGATTCCGGTCGTGGTCGGCGACCGCCGCGTGGGCTACGTGCTGATCACCCGCAACATCGGGGACTTCACCGAGGCGGCCAACGACGCCCTCGTGAACCGCCTGATCGCGACGCTGGCGGTGTTCGCCTTCGGCATCCTGCTGTCCCTGTACCTCTCCTGGACGTTCAGCCGGCCCCTCGACCAGCTCACCCAGGCGGCCCGCGCCGTCGCGTCCGGCAGCCTCGAGGTGAGCGTGCCGGCGCGGAGCAAGGACGAGGTGGGCGCCCTGTCGCGCACCTTCAACGAGATGGTGGAGAAGCTGCGCGAGAAGAAGCTCCTCGAGGAGCGCCTCCACTTCGCGGAGCGCTCGACCGCGATCGGCCGGCTGGCCTCGGCCGTGGCCCACGAGATCCGCAACCCGCTGAACTTCATCAACCTCTCGATGGATCACGTGCGGGAGAAGCTCCACCCTGACGACGCCTCGCGCCGCGAGAACTTCGATCGCATCCTGGGCAACGTGAAAGGCGAGATCAGCCGTCTGAACCGCCTCGTCAACGATTTCCTCTCCTTCGGGCGTCCGATGCGCCTCGACCGGCGCGTGTGCGCGATCGGGAGCATCCTGCGCGAGGTGGCGTCGCTCGTGGACCACAAGGCGAGGGATCAGGGCATCGCCCTCGAGCTCGAGATGGAGGAGCTGCCCGACACGCTCGCCGACCCGGAGCTGCTCAAGACCTGCTTCCTCAACCTCATGATCAACGCGGTGGACGCCATGCCGTCGGGAGGCATGCTGCGGGTCACCGGCCGCAAGGACCGCGACTCCGGCGGGGACGTGATCGTCGTGACCGTCGCCGACAACGGCTCCGGCATGTCGCCGGAGGAGGTCGAGGCGGCGTTCGAGCCCTACTTCTCCACCAAGGAGACGGGCGTGGGGCTGGGTCTCTCCCTGACCCGCAAGATCGTGGGCGACCATGGCGGCTCGATCGCCCTCGACAGCGCCAAGGGCCAGGGCACCACCGCCCGCATCGTGCTGCCGGTCGTGGCGGAGGCGCTCCGAGCCGAGGCGATCGCGTCGTGAGCTCCATGAAGGGCCGGGTGCTCGTCGTCGACGACGAGCAGAACCAGCGCGACATCCTCCAGATGATCCTCGACTCGGAGGGCTACGAAACGGTCACCGCGGCCAACGGCCAGCGGGCCCTCGACGTCGCCCGCACCCAGGCCTTCGAGGCCGTCCTCACGGACCTGAAGATGCCCGACATGGACGGGATCACGCTGCTCACCGAGCTCGCCAGGGCGCAACCCGCGGCCAGCGTGGTCCTGATGACCGCCCACGGCACGATCACGAGCGCCGTGGACGCCATGCGCAAGGGCGCCCTCGACTACCTGACGAAGCCCATCGAGAAGGACGTGCTGCTGGTCGTGCTCGGGCGCGCCGTGGAGCGGGGCCGGCTGCTGCGCGAGAACCGCATGCTGCAGGAGCAGCTCCGCGACCGCTTCCGGATCGAGAACATCGTGGGCGCCCACGGCTCGATGCAGGACGTGTTCCGCATCGTGCACAAGGTGGCGGCGTCGAGCGCCACCGTGCTCGTCTACGGCGAGAGCGGCACCGGCAAGGAGCTCATCGCCCGCGCCCTCCATCACCAGAGCGACCGGCGCGAGCGGCCCTTCTACGCCGTGAACATCGCCGCGCTTCCCGAGAGCATCCTGGAGGCGGAGCTGTTCGGGCACGAGAGGGGCGCCTTCACCGGGGCGGAGGTCCGCAAGATCGGCCTCTTCGAGCAGGCCAGCGGCTCGACCTTGTTCCTCGACGAGGTGGGGGACCTGAAGCGCGACCTGCAGGTGAAGCTGCTGCGGGCATTGCAGGAGCGGGAGATCCTGCGGGTGGGCGGCACCGAGCGCGTCAAGATCGACGTGCGCATCGTGGCCGCCACAAACCGCGACCTCGAGGCCGAGGTGCGTGCGGGCCGCTTCCGCGAGGACCTGTTCTACCGCCTCAACGTGATCCCGATCGTGCTGCCGCCGCTCCGCGACCGGCGCACCGACATCCCGCTGCTCGTCGAGCACTTCATGCGCAAGTACGGCGATCCCAGGCGGCCGCGCGAGATGAGCGAGGCGGCCTTGAACATCCTGGCCGCCTACGACTGGCCGGGCAACGTGCGCCAGCTCGAATCGGTCATCGAGCGGGCGCTGCTCCTCGCCGAGGAGGACGTGATCGTGCCCGCCGACCTCCCGGCCGCCGTCCGCGCCGGCATCACCACGATGCGCGGTCCGCTCGCCCTCGACATCCCGGACGCGGGCATCGACCTCGACGAGGTCGAGAGGTCGCTCATCCTGAAGGCCCTCGAGAAGACCGAGGGCAACGTGTCGAGGGCCGCGCGACTCCTTGGCCTGTCGCGCCGAACGCTGCAGTACCGCCTCGAGAAGATCCAGGCGCCGGCCGGCGTGGGCGCTGAGCGCAAGGGCGCCGAAGGCGCCTGAGCGTCGGGCCGGCGGCCTGCATTAGAATCGAATCAAGGAGAGGTTCTCACCGGCATGCCAAGGCTCGTCATACCCGCCGTCGTAGTCTTCTTCGTGCTTCCCGCGTTCGGCCAGGCCCCGAAGCCGTCCGCGTCGCCCACTCCGGCCGCCTCGCCCAAGGCGGCCGTCGCGCCCAAGCCGAGCGCATCGCCGCAGGCGACCGCCTCCCCCGGCGCAGCCAAGGCCGTCACGGCTCGGAACCAGGTCACGGGCACGGTGGTCTCGGTGGACGAGGGCCAATCGACCATCACCTTCAAGGACGCGAAGGAGCAGACCACGACGTGGAAGGTCGAGGGCAAGGCCCTCGATCGCCTCAAGACGCTGAAGGCTGGCGACAAGGTCAAGATCCACTACACGATGGACGACAAGGGAGCGCCCAAGGCGGCCGTCGCGATCCGCCCGGCGAGCAAGGGCAAGAAGGACACGCCCTAGCGGTTCGCCAAGGCCGGTCGCGGCGCGCAGTAGAATGCGCGCCTCGGTCCATGAAGCAGAAGGGCCTCGACTTCGGGGAGACACGCGCGGAGCCGCCCAAGGTGCCTGGCCGACGGTCGGTGACGGTCTCGGAGCTGACCGAGCGCATCGGCAGCGTGCTGGGCACGGAGTTCTTCGACGTGTGGGTCGAGGGGGAAGTCTCCAACCTCAAGCTCGCAGACTCGGGGCACGTGTACTTCTCGCTGAAGGACGACCGGGCGCAGATCCGCGCGGTTGTATGGCGAAAGGCCGCGAGGCTCCTGCGCTTCAAGCCTGCGGACGGGGTCCAGGTGCTCGCGCGGGGCACGATCCAGGTGTACGCGCCCCGTGGCGACTACCAGCTCTCCGTGGAGGCGATCGAGCCCCTGGGCAAGGGCTCCCTCCAGCAGGCCTTCGAGGAGCTGAAGGAGAAGCTGCAGCGGGAAGGCCTGTTCGACGCTGCCCGCAAGCGCCCGCTGCCGATGCTGCCGCAACGCGTCGGCATCGTCACCTCTCCGACCGGCGCAGTCATCCGGGACATCCTGCGCGTGTTGCGGCGCCGCTACCGCAACCTGGACGTGCTGCTCTATCCAGCCCGGGTGCAGGGCGAGGACGCCGCCTGGGAGGTGGCCCAGGGGATCCGTGTCCTCAGCGCGATCCCCGGCCTCGACGTCGTGATCGTGGCGCGCGGCGGGGGCAGCCTGGAGGACCTCCAGGCCTTCAACGACGAGACCGTGGCCCGAGCGCTCGAGGCCTGCCCGATCCCGACACTGTCGGCCGTCGGCCACGAGACCGACTACACGATCGCGGACTTCGTCGCCGACGTGCGCGCCCCGACGCCCTCCGCGGCCGCGGAGATGGTGGTCAAGGCCAAGGAGGAGCTGAGCCTGCGCCTGCGGCACCTCGACGGCCGGCGCGAGGGCGCGCTGCGCCTGCGCTTCGCGCGCACCCGCGCCGCGCTCGCCGCGCTGGCGGCGCACCGGGTGTTCGAGGCGGAGCGCGGGCGGCTGCGCACCGCGGCGCAGCGCACCGACGAGCTGGTCCGGCGCGCCCAGGCCGGGCTCACGAGGCGGGGCGAGCGCGCCCGCGAGCACCTGCTTCGCCTCGACGAGCGCGCGTCCGCGTTCCGCTTCGACCGGCAGCTCGCGGCTCGGCGCGAGACGCTCCTGCGGCATCGCGAGGGCCTCGCCGGGGCGATCAGGCAGGCGATCGAGGCGCCGCGCGGCCGGCTCGCGCGGGCGGCCGGAAAGCTCGACACCCTCTCGCCCTTGGCCGTGCTGTCCCGCGGCTACGCCGTCGTCTTCGACGCGGAGGGGCGCCGCATCGTGCGCCGCTCGTCCGAGGTCGGGCCGGGCGACGCGCTACGGATCCGCCTCCAGGCCGGGGCGCTCCGGGCCACGGTGACGGAGAGGGAGATCGCCGAATGAGCCAGGAGCCCCAGAGCTTCGAAATCGCGCTGAGGCAGCTCGAGGACGTGGTGCAGAAGCTCGAGAAGGGCGAGCTGGCGCTCGAGGAATCGCTCCGGCTCTACGAGGAGGGCATCCGGCTCTCACGCTTCTGCCACGCCAAGCTCGAGGAGGCCGAGGGCAGGATCGAGCAGCTCGTGAAGGACTCCCGGGGCGAGCCGATCAAGGACGCGTCCGGCAAACCGAAGACGACGGCCCTGGCGCCGCCCGAGGATGACGATACCCGCTGAGCGCGGCCGTGTCCTCGACGAGCGTCGGCGTCTTGTGGAGGACGCCCTGGATCGGGCACTGCCCTCGGAGGGGGAGTGGCCAGCGACGATCCACCGCGCCGTGCGCTACAGCCTGTTCGCCGGCGGCAAGCGCATCCGGCCGCAGCTGGTCCTCGCCGCCTGCGAAGCGGTAGGCGGCGCGCGCGAGGAGGCGATGCCTCTGGCCTGCGCCGTGGAGATGATCCACACCTACAGCCTCATCCACGACGACCTGCCCGCCATGGACGACGACGACCTGCGACGCGGCAAGCCGACCTCCCACAAGGTGTTCGGCGAGGCAGTCGCGATCCTGGCCGGTGACGCGCTGCTCACGCGCGCCTTCCACCTCATGGCCGAGCTGCCGGCAGGGCCCGACGCCACGCGCGTGAGGCGCCGCCTGGCCGCCACCGCCATCCTCGGCGCGGCGTGCGGCACGACGGGCCTCATCGGCGGCCAGGTCATGGACCTCGAGTCCGAGGGTCGCGCCATCGACGCATCCGACCTCGAGCGACTGCACCGCGCCAAGACCGGAGCCCTGCTCGGCGCCTGCGTGCGCGGCGGAGCCGTGCTGGGGGGAGCCTCGGGCTCCGATCTCGAGAGCCTCGCGCGCTACGCCGACGCCGTCGGGCTGGCGTTCCAGGTCGTGGACGACGTCCTCGACGCGACCGAGGGCCGGGAGCAGCTCGGCAAGACGGCGGGCAAGGACGCCGCCGCGCACAAGGCGACCTACGTGAGCGTCCACGGCCTCGACCGCGCGCGGGAGATGGCGCGCGGGCTGTTGGACGAAGCGCTCGCCGCGATCGGGCCTTTCGGCGAGCGGGGCTCGACACTGGCCTTCCTGGCCCGCCTGGTCGTGGAGCGGCGCGCCTGAGAGCCGGCGCACCGGGAAGACGCCAGCGCCTGGACCTCTTGCTCGTGGGTCTGGGCCTGGCCGAGACGCGCGAGAAGGCCCAGGCCCTGGTGATGGCAGGCCGCGTGCGGGTCGACGCGCGCCCGGCCACGAAGCCGGGCATGTCCGTTCGGGCGAGCGCGCGTGTCGAGCTGGCGTCCGGACCCGAGCACGTCGGGCGCGGCGCGCTCAAGCTCCAAGGCGCGCTCGCGGCCTTCGAACTCGACCCGCGGGGGCGCGTGGCCGTCGACGTCGGGGCCTCGACCGGCGGCTTCACCGAGACCCTGCTCGAGCGCGGCGCCGCCCGCGTCTATGCCGTGGACGTGGGGCGCGGGCAGCTCCACGAGCGCCTGCGCGCCGATCCGCGGGTGCGGGTGCTGGAGCGCACGAACGCCCGCAGCCTGTCGGCCCGCGAGATCCGTGAACCGTGCGGCCTGGCCACGATGGACGTGTCCTTCATCTCGGTGCTCAAGATCCTGCCGGCGCTCCGCAGCGTTCTGGCCGCCGACGCCGACGTCGTGGTCCTGGTCAAGCCGCAGTTCGAGGTCGGACGTGGGCAGGTGGGTCGACGCGGCGTCGTCCGCGAGCCGTCGCTGCACCGCCAAGCGCTCGTAAAGGTCGCGCGCGGGGCGGAGGCTCTCGGCTACGGCGTGCTCGGCGCCTGCCCCTCGCCCATCGAGGGCGCCCAGGGCAACCGCGAGTTCTTCCTGAGTCTGCGCCGCGACGGGGCGCCCCTCGACCCCGCGGCGTTTGATGCGATGATGGCGCGAGCTCTCGAATGAGCACGACCGTCGGCGTCCTCGCCCGTCCGGACCTCGCCGAGGCCGGCGGGGCCCTTCGCGACCTGGCGAGCTGGCTCTTGAGCCGCGGCGCGGCCCCGCTCCTGGAGGCGCGGACCGCGGCCCTCGCCCCCGGAGCCGTGCCTTCGGAGGCGGTCGCTCCGGCCGAGGACGTCGCGGGACGAGCCGACGCCCTGGTCGTACTCGGCGGCGACGGCACGCTCCTGGGCGTGAGCCACCTTGTGGCGCGGCGCGGTGTGCCCGTCCTCGGCGTGAACTTCGGCAGCCTGGGCTTCCTCACGGAGATCGCGCTTCCCGAACTCTACCCCGCCCTCGACGGCGTGTTGCAGGGGCGCTACGCGTACGACGAGCGCCGCATGCTCCATGCCGAGGTGCGCTGCGACGGTGGAACCCGCCGCAGCGGCGACGTCCTCAACGACGTCGTGATCACGAAGGCGGCGCTCTCGCGGATCATCGAGCTCGATGTCTCCGTCGACGGTCTCTTCGTCTCGGCCTTTCGCGCCGATGGCCTCATCGTCTCCTCGCCCACGGGCTCGACGGCCTACAACCTCGCCGCGGGCGGCCCGATCCTGCATCCCGCCCTGCCGGCGATCGTCCTGACTCCGATCTGCCCCCACATGCTGACCAACCGGCCGCTCGTCGTCGGGGACGAGGCCAGCGTCGAGGTGCGCCTCCATCCCGATCGCGAGGTCGAGGTCCACGTCACGTTCGACGGGCAGGTCGGCTGCCCGCTCACGCCCGCGGACGCCGTGGTGGTCACGCGCAGCCCGCGCTCGCTGCGCCTCGTCCGGGCGCCCCGGCGCGACTTCTTCGCGGTCCTGCGCACGAAGCTGAAGTGGGGCGAGAGCACCGCCCGCCGGCGGTGAGAGGGGCCTCCCTCATCCGCTCCGCAGCCGTCGCTGCCGCCGTGTTCGCGTTCGTCGCGCTCTCGGGCTCGTCCTTCCACGTCGTGCCCACGCCGGAGGGGCCATGGCGCGGCGTCCTCGATCCTCCCGGCCCCCTTCGCGTCGGGATCGCCCTCGCGCTGGCGTTGGCGGCCGCGCTCCTCGAGCGGGTCCGGCCCCGCCTCTTCGGGCCGCTCGTCTGCCTGGGGCTCGCCGCGGCGCCGCTTCTGCCCGTCGCCACGGGCCGGGCGCTCCCGCTTCTCCTGTTCCAGGGCGCGGCGCTGACGCTGGTGCTCGTCAGCGCGGGCGTCGTGGCGCTGGCAGACGTCCTGCCAAGGCCGCAGGAGCCATGGCCGGCCGCCCTGCCGTTGCTCGCGGCGCTGGCCTTCCTCGGCGCATTGGCCACGCGTCTTCCAGGACCCGCCGGGGCGCAGGGCGACGAGCCGCACTACTTGACCATGGCCGAGAGCCTCCGCAGCGACCTGGACCTGGACCTTCGCGACGAGTTCCGCCAGCGCGCGTACCGCTCGTTCTACCCCGGCGACCTCGAGGCCCACACCTCTCCGGCCTCCCCACGTCGAAGGCTGTACGCGGTCCATACGCCGGGGCTGCCGGCCCTCGTGCTCCCGGCCTACGCGGCGGGCGGCGCCTCTGCCGTCCGCGCGCTCCTCGTGCTCCTCACCGCCGGCTGCGCCATGCTCGTCTTCACCCTCGTCCGCGGCGTGATTCGCGACGAGGGCGCGGCGCGCTTGGCGCTGGCGGCGTTCGCTGGCCTCGCCCCCATCGCCTTCCACGCCGACCAGATCTACCCCGAGGTCCCGGCGGCGCTCCTGACCGCGGTCTTCCTGCACACCGCGCGCCGCCGGGCGGACCCGCTCGGCTTGCTTGCGGCCGGCGCCGCCGCCGGCGCGCTCGTCTGGCTCCACCCGAAGTTCCTGCCGCTCGCCGTCGTGGGCCTGGTGCTCACCTTGCTCCGCCGTGGTCGTGGAGTGCCTTGGCGGGTCGCGTCGATCCTGCTCTTCGCCGCCGGTCTTCTCTCGCTGCTGTCGTGGATGAACGCGGTCTACGGCCAGCCCTCCTTGACGGCCGCCTACGGCCCGGGCGCAACAGCCGACGTCAGGTGGGCGAACCTGCCGCGAGGTTTGCTCGGCCTGCTCGGGGACCGCGAGTTCGGACTGTTGTGGCACGCGCCGCTCTGGGGCCTCGTGGTCTCAGGCCTCCCGGCGTTGTGGCGCGACCGCGCCGGCGATGCGATCCGCGCCGCGCTCCTGGCCGCGCCGACCGTCCTGGTGGCCGGCGCCTACAGCATGTGGTGGGGCGGTGCGAGCCTGCCCGGACGCTTCCTCGTGCCCGCCATGCCGGCCCTGGCGCTGCTAGTGGCCCCGGCCATCGTCCGCCGCCCGCGCCTGGCAGCCGCTCTCCTCGGCTTCGGCCTCGGCGTCGTGCTGGTCGCCGCCGAGGCGCCTCGCGCGCTGCACAATCGGGCGGACGGCCGCAGCGCGCTGCTGCGGGTGCTGGCGCCTTCCTTGCGCCTCGATCGTGCTCTCCCATCCTTCGTGGGCCCGGACGTTGCCTGGGATCCGCTCGCCGCGTCGCAACTCGACCCGGCAGGCGCAGCCCTGAGCGCCCTGCAGGGATGGGACGGCACGAACGTGCGCAGCGCCGCGGGCCGCCTGGCTCCCGAGTTGCTCGAGATCCCGCTCCTCGACGGCGGCCCGTGGGCGCTCGCCGCCCAGGAGACGCGCGTCACGCCCCGGATCGCCCTGCCTCCGGGCCGCTACGAGATCCGCGTCCGAGGTCGGCTGGATCCCGGTCTCGAGGGCCGTCTCGTCCGCCTCGTCGTGACGCTCGACGAGCGTGACGGGGCCCGGGCCTTCCTCGGCAGCGATGAGCCCGAGCCGACGCTCGCGATCGACCTGCCTTCGGGTGAGCGGCGTTTCGAGGTCTGGGCCACGGGCGTGCGCCGGGGCGCGACGATCGATGCGATCACGCTCCGGCCCGTGCGGGTCGCGCCGCGCGGCGCGCGCTGAGGCTCACGGCAGCTCGAGCGGCTTCTCCGGATCGCCGGGGGCCACGAGCGCGACGCTCTCGAGGGACACGAGGGCGCCGTCGCGTCCGTTGGTCACCAGAATGTCCGAGCCGCCCGAGTCCGCGTAGAGGTACTTGTGGCGCAAGCGGAAGGCGCCGCTCACCGGGTATTCGCGCCAGCGCGGCGTGCCGCTCCAGAAGGACCGCTCGCCGACGTACAGCGTCCCTCTTCCGCTCCCGACGAGCCGCAGCTCCAGCTCGCGGAGCCGGGCCACCTCCCGCACGCGCAGGAACAGGCCGGCCCAGCGGCCAGCGAGCCGCAAGCGCCTGTCCTCGCAGTACGCGCCACGGCGAAGATGGACGTCGCCCGCCGTGGCATCAGCGCCCTTGACGACGACCTGGTCGATCCCGCCGGTGAAGGTGAAGCGAGAGCCCTTGGGACCGAACAGGACCATCGGGTGCTCACGCACGAGCAGCCGTCCGTCCTTCACGACCGGCGCCGCCGGCAGGACGACTCGACGCGCCACGTGGAACACCATCGGGCTGCGGATGGGATCCCACAGCTCGGGATGCTCGGTGAAGCCGACCGCCTCTGCGCTGCGCGACTCCTCCCGCTGGTAGAGCCGCTCCCAGCGGCCGTCGTAGGCGAAGGCACCGAGGGCCTGCACGCCGATGGAGAGGGCCGCGAGCGCCGCGCCGAACCCCTGCAGCTTCGCGAGGCCCTCGGGCGCGAAGAAGAGCAGCAGCGGCACGGCGTCCGTCATGAGACGCGGGCCGAGGCTCTCGCCGCCGTGCCACTCGCGCCAGCGGCCGGTCAGGACGAGGTGCGCCAGGAAGGCCAGGCCGAGAGTCGCCGCCATCCAGGGGCGGCGCCGGCGCTCGACGAGGAGGCCGACCAGGCCGACGATGACGACCGGCGTGAAGACCACGAGGCCCTTGGCGGGCGACAGGAGGAGGCCGAGCTGACCGACCCCCCACGGCTCCGAGAAGCGCCCCAGGCTCCCCGAGAAGCCGTGGCGCCAGAGCGCGCCGAACGTGAGGCCATTGTAGACCGCCACGAAGGCCGCGACCGGCGCGCCCCAGGCCAGGAGCGCCAGGGCCCGGCGCGGCCAGCGGAGCGCGATGGCGGCGGCGATCACGGTCGCGATGGCCACGTCGGCGTGGCGCGCCGCCACCATGAGAGCGAGGGGCAGCCCGGCGCGCCCGGCCCAGGCGTCGTCCTCCTGGGCCATGTCCAGGAAGAGGAGCGCAACGCAGAGCCAGAGGACCGCGGCCGGGTGCTGCCAGAGGGCCTGGCTCGTGGACCACAGCGACGTGCCGAGCGCCAGGACCACGGCCGCCCATCGAGCGTCCACCAGGGGATGCCGGCGCCCCAGGGTGACGAAGAAGACGGCGGCGGCGGCGGCGGCGAAGAGCGATGCGGCCAGCTTGCCGGTGAAGGCGACGGAGACTTCGTCGAAGGCGTAGACGAAGCGGGCGGCCAGGAAGACCGGCGCGGCCATGAGGGCCGGCAGTGCCGGATAGATCGTGACCTTGTGGCCGCCCTCTTCCCGCGCGAACGGGAACCCGACGTCCGCGTACTCGTCCAGGTTGAGGTCGCCGCTCGTGACCAGGCTGGCCGCGGTCCTCGCCAGGGAGCGGGTGTCGCCGGACTCGATGGCGCGGCCGTTGGCGAGCAACAGCAGGAGGATCGCGAGGCCGAGGGCGACGGCCGAGGCGGCGGGCGGGCTGCGGAGGGGCGCCCGCTCGGGCCGCCCTTCCGGCGTCCGAACGCCCACGCTAGCTTCTCCCGCTGCGGCGGCGCTGGAAGCGCGTGACCGCCCGCTCGTGCTCGGCCAGCGTGTCGCTGAATTCGTGCGTGCCGTCGTTGCGGCTCACGAAGTACAGCGCTCTCGTGTCCGCAGGCTCGATCACCGCGTGGAGCGCCTCGCGGCCCGGCGAGGCGATCGGTCCGGGCGGCAGGCCCGCGTTCCGGTACGTGTTGTAGGGAGAGTCCATCTGGAGGTCTTCCTTTCGGATGTTGCCGTCCCACGTCCCCTTGAGACGCAACGCGTAGATGACCGTTGGATCGGTCTGGAGCAGCATGCCCTTCGCCAGGCGGTTCAGGAACACCGCCGCGATCCGGCCGCGCTCCTCGGGCCGTCCGGTCTCGAGCTCCACGATCGAGGCGAGGGTCACGAGCTGGCGGAGGGTCAGGCCGCGCCCTTCCAGGCGCGTCCGCATGGGCTCCACCACGTCGCGGAAGCGCTCGACCATGCGCATGACGAGACGCCGGGCATCCGGCCGGCGCGTGACGTCGTAGGTGTCCGGGAACAGGTAGCCCTCGAGGTTCCTCGCGTCGGGGTCCAGGTCACGCATCGGTCCGGGATCGAGGGCTGCGCGGCGGAACGCAGCGCGATCGACGCCCCTGGCCGCGGCGAGGTCCGCCATCTCCTCGAGGGTCTTGCCCTCGGGGAACGTGACGTCGATGCGGGCCGTCTCCCCGCGCACCAACCGGTCCACGATGCCGTCGAGCGACAGCGTGTCGTCGAAGACGTACTCCCCCGCCTTGAGGCGCGCGCCGTCGCCGCGGGCGAAGACGAGGGCGCGAAACAGCGCCGGGTGCCTCACGAGACCCAGCGCGTGCAGATCCGCGCCGATGGACTCGGCGCTCTGCCCCGCTCTGATCGTCAGCTCCTGGGGAGGGTCGCCGGCCGTCCGGACCGGATCCTGTGTCTCATGGATCCAGGCGTAACGCAGCGCGAGGGCGAGCCCCGCCAGCAGGACGAGTCGTCGGAGGACCCCGACGACGGCCCTAGTCCGCGGGCCTGCGGCCCTCGGCATCGGCGAGCTTGCGGTAGTCCAAGTAGTTCTGCAGGATCAGGATGGCGGCGACCTTGTCCACGGCGCCTTTGCGCGCCTTGCGCTTCACGTCCGCCTCGAGCAGCGCCTGGCGCGCGATCGCCGTGGTGAAGCGCTCGTCCCAGGCGACGACCGGCACTTCCAGCGCATCTCGGATTGCGTCCATGAAGGAGAGGACCTTCTGGCCCTGGGGGCCGATCTCGCCATCCAGGCGCCGCGGCAGGCCGACGACCACCTCGGAAACCTCGTGCTCCTCCGCGAGTCGGGCGACGGCCTGCACGTCCTTGCGCGGGCCCTTCCGGACGAGGGTCGGCAGGCCGGAGGCGATCGTCGCGGTCTCGTCCGACACGGCCACTCCGATCCGCGCGTCGCCCACGTCGAGTCCCAGGTAGCGCACCGCAAAGCAGCAGTATACTCCGCTGGTCCCGCAGGAGGCCGCCTGGCGCTGCCGCCCAAGTACATCGTCCTCGAACCCCTGGGCGCCGGCGGCATGGGCACGATACACAAGGGCGCCGTCGTCGGCCAGAGCGGCTTCCAGCGCCCCGTGGTCATCAAGAAGCTCCGCGAGGCCGGCGACCCGGCCCACGTGAGGATGTTCGTGGAGGAGGCGCGGCGCTACGCCCTGCTCGACCACGAGAACATCGGGCGCATCTTCGACTTCGAGCTCGTGGGCGGCGAGCTTTCCATCATCCTCGAGTTCATCGACGGCTGGAGCCTCGTGGAGTACCTCGAGCGCCACCACCAGCTGTCCCGCCGCCCCGACACCGAGCTCTCCATCTTCATCGCGAGCCGGGTGTGTCGGGCGCTCCAGTACGTCTACGAACGCGCCAGCATCGTCCACCGCGACATCAGCCCCAGCAACATCATGATGACCCGTGAGGGCACCGTGAAGCTGATCGACTTCGGCATCGCGACGAGGGCGGGTTCGCGGGATTCCGGCCTCACCGGCAAGCCCGCGTACATGGCGCCGGAGATGATCGTGGAGCTGCGCGCCGACAACCGCAGCGACGTCTTCAGCCTCGGCGCTGTGCTCTACGAGCTCCTCGCCGGCGAGCGACTCTTCCAGGGTGACACGACGTCGGAGGTGCTCGAGCAGGTCGTCGCGGGCACGCTGCCGTCGCCGAAGACGAAGGCCCCGGGGCTCCCCGACGCCGTGCTCGCGATCCTCAACCAGGCCCTCGAGCGGAGCCCGGCGAAGCGGTTCGCCTCGGCCGCCGAGATGGGCGCGGCCTGCGAGCACTACCTCTACGACAAGGGGTACGGGCCGACCAATCTGGCCCTCAAGCAGTACCTCGGGGAGCTCTTTCCGATGGCGGCGCCGCCGGTGCCGGCCATGGGCGAGGCCTTCCCCGAGCTCGAGCCCACGCTGCTCCCCCTTGGCGAGGCCGCCACACTGCCGCCCGGCGACCCGACTCCGGTGTCCCGCCCCCGCCCGCCGGGAGTGGCCGCGCGGGGCCGCCGCATCGTCAGGTCCCACCCTCGGCGTTGATCCGGGACGGTCGTCGGTTAAGATTGCCGTTTCGGTCGGGGCGGCCCGGACCCTGCTGGGGCCGTGCACCCGGCCTCAGCCAAGGAGCATGATGTCCTTCGCCCGTCGCAACGTCGCTCTCGCCTTGGCCGCGGCCGTCCTGGCTGCGGCCTGCAGCCGCGCGCCGCACACAACGAAGCCCGCCCGCAAGGCGCCCGGCAAGGTCTTCGTGATGGGCTTCGACGGCATGGACCCGACGCTGGCCCGCCAGTACCTGGACGAGGGCAAGCTCCCCAACCTCAAGAGGCTCTCCGAGCAGGGCAGCTTCGCGACCCTGCAGTCCTCACAACCGTCCGAGTCCCCCACGGCCTGGTCGAGCTTTGCGACCGGCGCGAACCCGGGCAAGCACAACATCTACGACTTCCTGGTCCGGGACTTCGACACCTACCTGCCCGACCTCGGGATGGTGAAGAAGGAGCCGCCGGAGTTCCGCTGGGGCTTCTTCCCCGTCAAGCGGCCGAAGGTGACATCCACGCGCGGAGGGACCTCCTTCTGGGTGCACGCGGGCCGCGACGGCGTCCGCAGCATCGTCCTGACGGTGCCCGTCACCTTCCCACCCGAGGAGATCGAGCACGGCGAGATGCTCGCCGGCCTTCCGCTCCCCGACCTGCGCGGCACGGTCGGCACGTTCTACTACTGGGCCACCGACCTCACGTCCTTCGAGGAGGGCAACACGGAGTTCGGCGGCTACTTGAAGACGCTCCTCTTCGAGGGCGGCGTGGCCGACACGGTCCTCAAGGGGCCCGAGAACCCGATCCTCAAGCAGGAGGAGCGGGAGCTCAAGGACAAGAAGAAGAAGGGCTCCCTCAGCGACGGCGAGCAGAAGCGCCTCGACGAGCTGGCCAAGGGCAAGGACGTGCTGGTTCCGATGAAGGTCAAGTGGTCCGAGGGCACGGGCCGGGCTGAGATCGAGATCCAGGGGAAGAAGCTCGCCCTGAAGGCCGGGCAGTGGAGCGACTGGGTTCCCCTCACCTTCAGGTTCAACTTCCTCGTCAAGGTCCGCGGCATGACGCAGTTCTACGTCGCGCGCGCCGACAAGGAGCTGCAGCTCTACGCGTCGCCGGTGAACATGGACCCCCGCGACCCGCCGCTGCCGATCTCCAAGCCGGACGACTTCGCGCCGCGCCTCGCGAAGGAGCTCGGCCTCTACCGGACGATCGGATGGGCCGAGTCGGCCGACAAGGCCTTGAACGAAGGCCGCCTCACGGAGGCCGACTTCCTGTACGACTCCGAGAAGGCCTTCGAGGACCGCGAGCGCATCATCCTCAAGAACCTGGAGCGCACCGACTGGGACCTGTTCGTGGGCGTGATCGAGACGACCGACCGCATCTCCCACATGATGTGGCGGCTCATCGATCCGAAGCATCCGATGTACGACAAGGCGCTCGCCGAGAAGCACGGCGACGCCATCGAGAAGGTATACCGGCGGGCGGACGCCTTCGTGGGCCGGCTCCTCGAGAAGATGCCTCCGGACACGACGTTCATGGTGATGTCGGACCACGGGTTCCACTCGTTCCGGCGCGGCGTGAACCTGAACACGTGGCTGGTGCAGAACGGCTACATGAAGTTCGAGGGGCGCGAGAGCGAGAAGAAGACGCTCGCCGACCTCTTCGGCCGCGGCAAGTTCTTCGAGGGCGTCGACTGGTCGCAGACGAAGGCCTACGCCGTCGGGCTCGGCCAGATCTACTTCAACCTGCGCGGCCGCGAGGGCCAGGGCATCGTCTCGGCCGGAGCCGAGTACAAGGCGCTGCAGGACGAGATCCGCGGGAAGCTGCTGCAGGTCAAGGACCCGGACAACGGAGAGCTGGTGTTCCGCGACGTGTACAAGCGCGACGACATCTACAAGGGCGAGTACCTGCAGAACGCTCCCGACCTGCAGGTCGGCTTCAACGACGGCTATCGGGTCGGCTGGCAGGACACGCTGGGCGGCGTGACGCGGAGCGTGGTCGAGAACAACAATAGGAAGTGGAGCGGCGACCATTGCGCGACGGCCACCGAGATCAGCGGCGGGGTGCTCTTCAGCAACCGGAAGATCGGCGCCGAATCGCCGAGCATCATGGACCTCTCGCCGACGGTCCTGAAGCTGCTCGGCGTCCCGCTCCCGGGCGACGTGGACGGCCGACCGCTGCTCTGAGGCGCGGCGCGCTCTGGCTCGGATGGGCCGCGGCGGCGATGGCCGCGGCCCAGGGTCCGCCGCCCCCGAGCCCGGAGACGCCGAACGACGATCGCCTGCGCCGCGTCCAGGAGCGGCGCGCGTCCCTGGCCCGGGAGGTGGCGCGGCTGCGCGCCGAGGAGCGCAGCCTGCTCGGCGAGGTCGAACGCCTGGAGCTCGAGGTGCGGCTGCGCACCGAGGAGCTGCGCGAGACCCAGCTCCTCCTGCAGCGCACCAACGCCGAGCTGGATTCCACGGCGAAGAAGGCCCGGGAGGTGGCAGCCGCCGTGGAAGCCGCCCGGCCCCTGCTCCGCGCCCGGGCCCGGGATCTCTACAAGCTCGGGGAGGTGTCTTACCTGCGCCTGCTCCTGTCCGTGGAGCGGCCCGCCGACTTCCTGAACGGGTACCGCCACGTGACCACTCTCGCGCGGCGCGACAACGAGCGCATCAGCCGGTTCCGGTCCGACCTCGAGACGCTGCGGGCGACCAGGGCGGAGCTGGAGGAGAAGACGCGGGCCGCCCTCGCGCTCAGGGCCCAGCTCGAACGGACCCGCCGCCAGCTCGACACGGATCGCCAGCGGAAGACGGAACTACTGACGTCGATCGTCCAGCGCAAGGAGACGAACGCCGCCTACGTCCAGGAGCTGGAGCAGGCCGAGGCGCGGCTGCAGGGCCTCATCGCCGGGCTCGCGCCCGGCGACCTGAGCGTGCCCCCGGCCGCCTTCAAGGGAACGCTGCCGTGGCCGGCGCCGGGGAGGGTGCGCGTGCCCTTCGGCCTGCGCAAGCATGTGCGCTTCGACACGTACACGGTCCAGAACGGCGTGGAGCTCGCGACACCCGAGGGCTCGCCGGTGATGGCGGTCTACGAGGGCCGGGTCGTGTTCGTGGATCGCTTCAAGGGCTATGGGCTCATGGTCGTGGTCGACCACGGCGGCAAGCACCACACCCTTTACGCCCATCTCGCCGAGGTCAGCGTCGAGGCCGGCCAGGCCGTCGTCTCGGGCCAGGAGCTCGGCCTTAGCGGCTCCGGCCTCGAAGGTCCGGGCGTCTACTTCGAGGTGCGCTTCCAAGGCAAGCCGGAGGATCCGGTCGAGTGGCTGAGGAAGGAGCCGGAGCGGTAGCCGTGCGCTCCAGCCTAAAGCATAATCACACGATGGGTTCACGCTCCCGCCTCGCCGTCGCCCTGGTCTCGACGCTGGTCGTCGGCTACGTGCTCCTGGGCAACCTGCTGGGCCGCGTCCTCGGGGACACGACCTATGGCCAGCTCTCGGTGTTCAACGAGGTCGTGCGCTTCGTCATCGACCAGTACGTCGACCCGGTGAACCTGGACCGCTTGATGGCGGGGGCGCGGGTTGGCCTGACCGACGCCCTGGACGCCGAGAGCGCCTATCTCGAGCCCGAGGACTGGAAGGCGCACCAGCAGCCGGCCAAGGAGGGCGAGGGCGACATCGGCGTCGTGCTCACGCGACGCTACGGCTACCTGGCCGTGGTGGCGCCGCGCCAGGGCTCTCCGGCCGAGCGGGCGGGCCTCAAGAGCGGCGACTACATCAAGACGATCGACAACCGCCACACCCGCGGTTTGAGTCTCCCGATCGGCGAGCGTGTCCTGCGCGGCGCGCCGGGCTCGGTCGTGAAGCTCCAGATCCTGCGGCCGGGAGCCGACCCGATCGACCTCGAGGTGGTCCGCGAGCGCTTGCAGCAACAGCCCCCCAGGGGCCGGCTGCTCGCCGAGGGGCCGGGGTACGTGAAGGTGGTCGAGGTCGGTCCGCGAACCTCCGACGAGCTCCGCGACGAGGTGCTCGCCCTCCGCCGCGGCGGTGCCCGGACCCTGGTTCTCGACCTGCGCGACGCGGCCTTCGGCGCCCCGGCCGAGGGCGTGGACCTCGCCGCGGTCTTCATGAACGGCGGCGTCGTGACCAAGCTTGTCAGCCGGCGCGCCGCCGAGCAGGCGTTCAGCGCCGACCCGAAGCGGGCCGCGTGGGAGCTGCCCCTGGTCGTGCTCGTGGACGGCGGAACCGCGGGGCCAGCCGAGGTCGCCGCCGCCGCCTTGAAGGATGCAGGCCATGCCGTGGTCGGTCAGCGAACGTCGGGGCATGCGCCGGTCCAGCGCCTGATCCCGCTGTCGGAAGGTGGGCTCGTCCTGACAATCGCCCGTTACGTGTCGCCCAAGGGGGATGTCATCCACGGCCGCGGCGTCGATCCAACCGTGCCGGTCAGCCCCGACGTGGACGACGACGCCGCGACCTCCGCTCCTCCCCGGGACCTCGCCCTCGAGAAGGCGATCGAGCTGCTCGCGGCCGAGGCGAAGAAGGCCGCGTAGCGCCTACTTCAGCTCGAAGGTCACCTCTTTCACGGCCTCCTTCTTCGCGACCGCGTCGTTGACGCGGACGCGGGCCGTGTAGGAGCCCGCCGGGTACTTGTCCAACGGGATCGGCCCGACGATGCTGCCCGCGACCGCCGCGTCGAAAGGCTGCTCGGGCGCGGTGGCGACAGGGCGCACGCCGCGCAGCAGCGAGACGTTGATGGTCACCGAGGCCTTGCCCGTCGCCTCGTCGAGGCTCGCGCCGTAGTACTGGAAGAAGATGTTGAGGGGCTCCTCCTTGGCGAGAGTGCTCCCGAAGAAGGGCTCGAGCCGGGCCTTCGCCATCGCGAAGCCGCTCATCGGGTGGTTCGGATCCACGGTGTTCTCGGGGATGTCCTCGACGCCGCGCAGGAGCATGACCTGGGCCTGGAGCTCGCCGCTCATCAAGTCGGGCACGTCGATCGGCATCTCGGCGACCGATCCCTTGCCATCCTTTTCGAGGACGCCGCTGCGCAGGGTGTACTTCCCCGGCTTCACCACGATCCGGTACGAGACGAGCATGCCTCCATCGGACTGCAGCGCCCCGGCCTCTTCGCGCTCGTCGAAGGCCACGGCCTTGCCCTCGGCGTCGAGCGCCTGGGCTCCGACGGTGACGCGCGCGACCTTCTTGCCGCCCTGGTCGGCCGCCGCCAGGGCGCTGCCGTCGGCGCGGACGAGGCCCAGCACCGCCGTGCCGCCACCGCCGGCGACTCCCACGAAGGAGGTCTGGGCGGCGACCGCGAAGTCCTTGCGCGGCGCCTTGAGCAGCGCCTGCATCGGCGTCGGCTTGGGGAGCTGGTCCTGGAGCTTCACCAGCTTGCCGTCGGCCCCGGTGCGGTACTCGAGGTTGGGATGCCTGATCTTGCCCTCGGCCACGCGGTCGAACTGCTGCTTGAGGCTCGCGCCGCCCATGCATTCGGCGTCGAAGTCGATCACGACCTGTCCGCCCTGGAAGCGCTCGCCCTTGTAGGTCCAGCTCTCAGGGGCGCGCGTGCCGACCTCGACCTCGCGTTTCGCGTCCTTCTTGGCCTCGGCCGGCTCGCCCAGCAGGATCAGGGCCCGGCCGCAGTCGGTCTGCGATCCCTTCTTTCCCCGCACCTTGAAGCGCCGGTCGGCCTCCGCCGCGGCCTGACGGAAGTCCGGCTCGTATTCGTTCTCCGGCGTGTCCAGGTTCGGGTCGCGGCGGGCCCAGAAGATCTTCTGGAATTCGGCGCGGTCCGCCTTGTCCTTCAGGTCCTTGTACCGCTTCTCTTCGTCCTGCAGCATGAGGGGGGCCACGGAGTCCGCCCAGGCCTTCTCCTCCTTGCTCATCTTGTCGGCCCGCGCAGGGGCGGGCAGGAGGCCCAGGCCGAGAGCCAAGGCCACGGGAACACGAGCGCGCATGAGTGCCTCCCCTTCCATCGACGTCGACGAAGCGTTGCATTCTAAATTCGGACGAGGACGGCCGCAATTCCGATGGGCGCGAGGCCCTTCCCGTGCTACTCTCCCTGACAATGCTCCGCTCGATGGGCGCGGCGAACGCTTCGCTCGCGCTGCTGGCCGTCGCGGTGCCGGTGATGGCCGCGACGCGCTCCAGCGCGCGTCCAGCCGCGATCCCTCCCGTGATCGTGCCGCCGTCGGCCTCGCGCTGGGACCTCACCGTCGCGGAGGCCGCGCGACGCAGCCTCGGCAGGACGGCGGGCGCCGTCGTGGCAATGGATCCCGCAACCGGGCGCGTCATCACCATCGTCAACCCGACCTATGGCCTCTTCAACGCCTATCAACCTTGCTCGGTCTTCAAGGTCGTGGTCGCGATCGGGGGCCTGACCGAGGGCGTCGTGACGCCGGAGACGATCTACCGTTGCCAGAAGGGCTGCTGGAGCTGGCCCGGGCACGGTCCGATCGACCTGCGGCGCGCGCTGGCCGTCTCCTGCAACCCGTACTTCGAATGGATCGGCGAGCAGATCGGGTACGCCAAGGTCCAGCACTACGCGAAGCTGCTCGGCCTGGGCGAAGCCTCGGGGATCAACCTCACCGGAGAGACGAAGGGACGACTGCCGGCGACGGTTTCGCCCGCTGCCGTCGGGCATCTCTCGAGCCACGCCGAGGGTATCACCACCTCCGCGGTGCAGCTCGCGGTGCTGCTCTCGGCCACGATCAACGGCGGGATCGTCTGGCAGCCTCAGGTGGGTCCGGCGCAGGACTTCACGCCCAAGGAGCGCTGGCGGCTGCCGGCGGGAACCCGCCTCGACGGACTGGCCGACGGGTTCATGGCTGCGGTCAACGAGGGCAGCGCGCTGCCTGCCTTCGACCCCGAGGTCGTCGTGGCAGGCAAGACGGGGTCCTGCTCGCGCCTGGGCTGGTTCGCGTCGTATGGGCCGGCCGAGGAGCCCCGGATCGTCCTGGTCGTGTTCGTGCGCCGTGGCAACGGCCACACCGCGTCGGCGATCGCCGGCCGCATCTACCAGGAGCTGTACAAGCCACAGCCGGCGGCGCCGGTCACGACGGCGGCCGGCGGCCAGCCGTAGCGCGTTCTACCTCTCCAGGTCGGCGCTCAGGTCGACGCTCTCGCCTTCGCTCACGCTGACGTCGCGCTCGAAGGTGCGGTAGCCCGGCCTCACGATCTCGATGCGGTGCGAGCCGGCCGGAAGCTCCAAGGAGCGCAGTTCGCGCGCTGCGCCGCGGAATGCCCCGTCCACGTAGACCGACGCGTCTCCCGGCCGTACGTCGAAGCGCAGCGCTCCGAATCCGTCGCGCTCGGCCTCGCGGTCGCGCTCGCGCGGCTCGCGATCCCGGTCGCGGTACGACCAGCGGTCGGCGTCGGTACGGTCGCGCCGGGCCTCCCGCCTGGGCGGCGCCAGCGTCGGGTCCCCGGTGCCGTCATGGCCCTCGCCCGGCTCCATCTCCCAGCGCAGCTTCAAGGTCCCGTCGTCCGGCACGTGCACGCTGAAGGTATGGGTCTTGTACCCCTCGAGCTTGATCGTGATGTCGTGCTGCCCGGGTGCGACATGGAGGCGCTGGAACATGCCGTCGAAGTCGTCCACGATCCCGGCGTAGTAGCCGTCCACGTAGACGCGGGCCTTGTGCTGGTCCACGAGCACCCGCACCGACCCTGCGTCGTAACCGTCGTGAACGTAGGCACCGTAGCCGTAGTACGGCGGCGTCCACCACCAGGAGTTCAGGTAGAAGCCGCCGTAGGGGTAGTACCCATATCCCCAGCCGTAATAGGGGTAGTAGTACGGGTAGTAGCCTCCGTAGTAGCCGCCGCCGTGGTAGGGATACCCGTACCGCCAGCCGGTTCCGGTGCCTGCCCGCGGATGGCGGCGCTGCGCGTCGGTGAGCGTCGTCGACGAACCCGGCGAGCCGGATCGGTAGTGGGACGTGCCGACCTCCGAGCCCGACGAGCGCGAGTCGGAACCGGAACGAGGAACGGCCCGGGCTGAGGAGCCCGGGTCGGACGAGCGCGAATCAGAGCCCGAATGGTGCCGCGAACCGACCTCCCTCGAGGAGTTGGTGCTTCCGCTCCGCTCCTTCGCGTCTTCGGATAGGGCTGGCTGGGCGAACATCGCCGCCGCAACCGCCAGGTAGAGGAGCCGTCTCGCACTCATCGCACGCCTCCCTTGCCAGGGACCGTCACTGAGCTCCGAAGAAGCAAGTGGTGTGCCCGCGGCCCTGCCCACGGAACTGCTTTTGTTTCAACGTTTTGACCATGCTTGGTCAAGGCCTGGGTGTCCGCGCTCCGCGACAATCAGAGGACACCTGCGGCTTATACTGCTGCTCTTGAGCGCGCGGCCTGCGAGGATCCTGCTCTCGTGCGGCGAAGCATCGGGTGACCTGTACGCCGGGGAGCTGTTCGAGCGGCTGCGCGGTCTGCGGCCCGACGCCGAGTGCTTCGGCCTGGGAGGGGATCATCTGGTCGCGGCCGGCGGCCGCCTCATCGCCCATGTCCGGGACGTCGCCGTCGTGGGCCTGGTCGAGGTGCTGCGCCACCTCCGCGAGCTCAGGGGAGTGTTCGACCGGATCCTGGTCGAGGCCGATCGGGCACGGCCCGACGTAGCGGTCCTGGTCGACTATCCGGACTTCAACCTGCGCCTGGCGCGCGAGCTTCATCGCCGGCGCATCCCGGTCGTGTACTACGTCTCGCCGCAGGTCTGGGCGTGGCGTCGCGGGCGGATCCGTCAGATCCGCCGCCACGTCGTGCGGATGCTCGTGCTGTTCCCCTTCGAAGAGGAGGTCTACCGCAGGGCCGGAGTCCCCGTGACGTTCGTGGGCCACCCGCTCGTCGAGCGCATCAAGCCTCTCGACGATCGCGACGGCTTCCTCCGGGAGATCGCGCTCGATCCGGCGCGGCCCGTCGTCGCCCTTCTGCCCGGCAGCCGGCCCGGCGAGGTGGCCCACAACCTCCCCCCTCTGCTCGGTGGCGCGGCGCTCGTCCGCCAGCGCCGGCCCGACGTCCAGCTCGCGCTCGCGGCAGCGCCGACCGTGGCCGATGCGGTTTACGCGGGGGCGAAGGTCCCGGTCGTCCGCGGCCGAACCCACGCGCTCCTCGGCGCGGCCAGCGTGGGGGTCGTCGCGTCGGGCACGGCGACCGTCGAGGCGGCGTTGCTCGAGCTGCCGATGGTGGTCGTATATCGGCTCTCCCCCGTCACGTACGCTCTCGGCCGGCCCCTGGTGCGCCTCGACCGCTTCGCAATGGTCAACCTGGTCGCCGGGCGCGACGTCGTGCCGGAGCTGATCCAGGGACGCTTCACGGCGGAGCGAGTCGCGGACGAGACTCTGGGGCTGCTCGACGATCCGGCCCGGCGCGAGGCCATGCGGCGCGACCTGCGCGAGGTGCGCGCGCGCCTTGGAGGGCCCGGCGCCTCGACGCGGGCCGCCCAGATCGTCGCGGCGCTGCTGCCGTGAGGCATCCGCTGGTCGACGCGGTGGCGGCCGCCCTGCCGGATCCGCGCCCGGAGGAGGCCGGGCCCTTCCTGGTCCTGCTGGGCCGGCGCCTGCGCTGGATCCGGGCGCAGGCCGACGGCCACCCGCGCGCCGCAGCCCGTCTCGCGGCGACGCCCGCCGAGCGCACGCTGGCGCGCCGCTTCCTGCGTCGTCTCGAGGGCACCTGGAACGACGGCGACGAGAACCTCGTCCGCGGCCACCTCGACCGCTTCACGCGCCCCGGCAAGGACCCCGGCCGCGACGCGGCGCGCGCCCTGCTGGCGGCCGCCGACGAGCTCGCTCGCGTCCTCGCGCGGCCCGGCACCCTGTTCTTTTTCTTGTGGGAGCTCGAGTCGATGCTGACAAGCCCGGGGGAGATTGCTAGAATCCCGCCCGTTCCACGAAAGCGGAGGTCGCCCGGAGGTCGCTGATGGCGAAGCGCATCCTGGTCGTCGACGACGACGAGAACATCTTGAACCTCGAGAAGACGATCCTGGAGCAGAAGGGCTTCGACGTCACGGGCGCGGGCGGCGGCGCCGAGGCGCTGCACCTCCTCGCCGAGAGGGACTTCGACCTCGTGCTGCTGGACGTGATGATGCCGGAGGTCGACGGTTTCACGGTGTGCCGCAAGATCAAGGAGAACCCGAAGCTCAAGGACATCCCGGTGATCTTCCTGACCGCGAAAGGCGGCGGGGAAGCGCTGGCCGAGGGCTTCGAGTCCGGCGCGGTGATGTACATCAACAAGCCCTTCACGGCGAACAAGCTCCTCACGATCGTGAACACCATGCTCGAGTCCAGCACGAACCTGTCCTAGCGGACGTCATGGATCTCCTCGGCAAGGCGCGCTCGCAGCAGAACGTGCTCGAGGGCATCGCGAACCGCATCCCGGGGTTCCGGGGCTATCGCGACAAGGAGCTGCGTCGGGACGCCGACCGCCTCGAGCGCGAGCACCTGGCGCGCCAGCTCGAGGACTGCAAGAAGGCCCTCGACGGCATCGCGGCCGACGCCACGCGCTCGGGCGCCCTCGACGGGATCAACGCCGTCGAGACGGCGCGCAAGCGCCTCGACAAGGTCGTGGCGCGCATCCGCTACGCGGATCGCGGCTACGCCGGCTTCTTCGACGCGGTCAAGGTGGACGAGGAGGCGCTCCAGCGCGTCTACGCGTTCGACGCGGCGCTCCTGGACGAGGTCGAGCGGATCCGCGAGGCGGCCCGGGCCCCGGAAGGCGCGGTCCAGCGGATGCTCGCGGGACTCGACGCCCTCGACACGCGGCTGGGCGAGCGCGAGGACGTGCTGGCGGGGATTCGCTAGGAGGCCTCCCGATGGGCCTGGCGCTCGAGATCATCCAGCACTTCGACGAGTCCGGGCAGGAGATCGTCCACCGCGAGCCGCCGTCTGGCTCCGCCGACATCAAGCTCGGCGCCCAGCTCATCGTCCAGGACAACCAGTGGGCGGTCTTCTTCCGCGACGGGAAGGCCCTCGACAGCTTCGAGTCGGGCCGCCACACGCTCACGACGCTGAACATTCCCCTGCTCGGCAAGGTGGTGGGCCTGCCCTTCGGCGGGGCCTCGCCCTTTCAGGCTCAGGTCTACTTCGTCAGCCGCCAGACCTTCACCGACCTCAAGTGGGGCACCAAGGAGCCCATCGCGTTCCGCGACAGCGAGCTGACCATGGTGCGCCTGCGGGCGTTCGGACGCTTCTCGATGCGGGTCGCCGACCCGCGCATCTTCCTGCAGCAGCTCGTGGGTACCCGCGGCGTGTACGCGACCGAGGCCGTCGAGGACTTCCTGCGCGACGTCTGCGTGGCCCGGCTCAACGACCTGCTGGGCGAGACCCTCAAGACCATCCTCGACCTGCCCCGCTACTACGACGAGCTCGCCGGAGGCCTCAAGGGCCGCGTAGCGGACGACTTCGCCAAGTACGGCCTCGAGCTGGCGGACTTCCTGATCGGTGCGATCACGCCGCCCGAAGAGGTCCAGAAGATGATCGACGAGCGCGCCGGGATGGGCGCGATCGGCGACATGCAGCGCTACATGGCTTTCAAGGCGGCCCGGGGCATCGAGGCGGCGGCCAGCAACCCCGGCGAGGCAGGCGGCGCGGCGAGCCTGGGCCTGGGCGCGGGCATCGGAATGATGATGCCGCAGATGATGGCGCAGGCCGCGGCCGGTGCCGCGGCGAGGCCCGCCGGCGGCCTGTGCCCGACGTGCAACGCCGCGACGGCCGCAGGAGCGAAGTTCTGCGGGAGCTGCGGCGCGAGCCTCGCGCCGGCCGCGTGCGCCAAGTGTTCGACGCCGGCGGCGCCTGGCGCGAAGTTCTGCGCCAACTGCGGCGCACCGCTCGCGGCTGCGACGGCCGCCTGCCCCAAGTGCAACGCCGCGCTGGCCCCCGGCGCCAAGTTCTGCGGCGCCTGCGGCGCCAAGATCGACTGACCTCGTCCCGTTGCTCCTGCGCCGGCTCGTCTTCTCGGCCCTGACGGCCCTCTTGCCGCACTCCCTCGGCGCACAGGAGGCGCGCCAGGCGACGGACCGCACCTACGACCGGATCAAGCCGAGCGTCCTCACGATCCAGGTCCACTCCGGCGACGCGGAGGCGCGCGGGAGCCTCGGCAGCGGCTACGTGGTGTCCGAGGACGGGCGCGTCGTGACCAACTACCACGTGGTGGGCGCGTTCGTGGACGAGCCGGGGCGCTACTCGGTCCGCGCTCGCACGGGCGGCCTCGAGCACCCGGCTCGGCTCCTGACCTTCGACCTCGTCAACGACCTGGCGGTGCTGCAGGTGGACGGCCTCAAGGCGCCGCCACTGGCCCTCGCCCGCGACGTGCCACCCCTGGGCTCCGCGATCGTCTCCTTCGGCAACCCGCAGGGCCTGGGCCTGAGCCTGATCGAGGGCATCTTCAACGGCTTCGCCGAGAAGGGGTTCGTCGACCGGATGCTCCTGTCGATGCCCCTGAACGCGGGAATGAGCGGCGGCCCGATCCTCAACCAGCGCGCGGAGGTCGTCGGGACGAACGTCTCGGTGATGTGGCTCCAGAACTCCCTCTCGTTCGGCGTGCCCGTCTCGAAGCTGCTCGCGCTCCTCGAGGCACCGCCCCTGGAGCTCACCCGGGACGCCCTTCGGCAGGAGACGCACCGCCAGCTCCTGGCTCTGGAGCAGGATGCGGTGAGCCGCGTGATCGCGCCGCTCGCGAGCGGCGGCGACGGCGCCCGAACGACGGTGGGTCCGGCGGAGCTGTTCCGCCCGCCCGGGCTGTTCGACTGCTGGAACAACGTGCAGGTCTTCAAGGACGAGGGCATCACCAAGACCAGCTACGGCTGCAACCTGCAGTTCACGCCCAGCGCCGAGAGCCTGGGCCCCGTCGGCTCCGTGGAGCTCCTCGTCGAGCACTTCGGCTCGACGCGCGCGGGCCGCTGGGGCTTCTACGGCGCGCTCTCGGAACATCCCGGCAGCCACCACGGGGTGGAGCCGCGAGACCCCCGCAACGGCGTCCTCTCGGCCCCGGAATGCGTCGCCGATCGGGTCCGGGCCGGGTCCCTCACCTGGAAGATCCACACCTGCCTCAACGCCTTCGTCAAGCACCCGGGTCTGTTCAACTTCGATCTGGTGGCGACGAGCGTGTCGCAGCCCGATGCGGCCGTCTTCGTCGGCCTCCACCTGCGCGGCTTCGGGTTCGCTTCGTTCGCGTCCGCCTCCCGCGGTCTGCTCACCGGAATCCGCCTCGGGGAGTCGCGGTGATCGCGATCCGCCTGCTCCGCGACGGCGCCGTCGTCCGCGAGGCGATCGTCGACCGGCTTCCCGCCACGCTCGGGAGAGGCCCCCAGTGCGATTTCGTCCTCGCCGATCCCTCGGTCTCGCGGCTCCACGCCCGCCTGGAGCGCGACGCCGAAGGGCGCCTCGTGCTCGTCGACGTCGGCAGCGTCAACGGCCTCCACGCGGGCCCGACGCGCGTTTCGCAGCTCAGCGTGGACGCCACGGTGCACTGCCGTCTCGGCGCCGCAGAGATCGAGATCGAGAAGGTGTCGGACGACGCGACCGTCGAGGTGCGGCCCGAGCTGTGGCACCGGTACGAGCAGCGCCGCAGCCTCGGCCATCACGCGCTGTACCTCGGCCTGGGGGTGCTGGGCTTCGCGCTGCGCCAGGTGCTCGATCCCGGCTTCTGGTCGCCGTGGCAGAGGAGCCGCGCCTCGGAGCTGGTCGGGAGCCTCGTGGGCGCCCTCGTGCTGCTGCCGGTGCTCGCCTTCCTGCTGTTCGTGGCCCTGAAGGCGGCAGGGCGCCCCGTGCGCGTCGCGGACACGCTGCGCGCGCTGGCGCGCCTGGCGTGGCTGATGCCGCTGTGGTTCCTCCTGGTCACCGCGGCCGACTACGCGCTGGGGGCCGGGGCCCAGGCGACGGCGACCGCGCTCATCACGTGGGCTGTGGCCCTCGGCGCGATCGTCCACGCGGCCACGCTGCGGCGTCCCGGACGCCGCCGCGGTTTCGCCCTGGCCTGGGCCGCTGCCGTGACCGCGCTCTGGGCCGGCGGGCAGCTGGCGACAGCCATGGGCCAGAGGCGCATGGGCGTCCCGCAGAACGACTATGCCGTGCGACCGCCCTTGGGCGGCTTCACGGGCCGGGCCACCGACCTCGATCGGTATCTGGAGCGGGTCAGGGCGCGCTCGTCCGAGGCGGCCGCGGCGGTGGAGGAGGTCCGTCGCAGCCAGGACGGCGGCTGAGCCGGCTCACATCCAGGTGGCGCGCTCCTCGTAGTACGTCGGCCGCCGGTCCGGATGCCGCGCGCGATAGCGCTTGTAGCGCTCGAAGAGCGCCTGGTAGCGGCGGTCCGACATCGTCAGGCGCTGGTGCGGGTAGTCGAGCAGCCAGCGCTCGACCCTCCAGACGTTCCGCGTGGACAGCCGCCAGTCGTAGGAGCCCAGCTCGCGCAGATCGGCCACGGCGAAGCCCGTGATGCGTCCGGTGAAGTCCACGTAGGGGTCCAGGTACGAGCGCGCCAGCGCCCGGGCGGTGGCGAACACGGGCTTTCTCCCGTGGAGACCCGGGTCGCGGGACCGCGCCACCGCTCCCCAGCGCCCGCCCTCGCGGAACACGTAAAGCACGTGGTCGAGCTGGTCGATCGACTCGAAGCTCAGCAGGAGGGGCGGGTAGCCGTGCCGTTCGAGGATCGTCGCGGCGGCAAGAGCGGCTTCGAGACAGTGGACCAGCCCGTGGCGCACGACGCCCCGGAAGCTGCGCAGCGTCTCTCCCCGCACCTCCAGGTTGTAGCGCAGGTCGCGCAGCCAGCGCTGGACGGCCCTCGGCGTCGGGTGGGCATCGATCACCGCGCGCTCGCGCGGCGTGAAACGATTCACGGACAGAGGTGCGCGCGGAGCCAGGGACCCCAGGCCGGCGCCAGCAGCGACTTGAGCAGCATGTCGGCGGCGATCCCCGCGCCCGCCGCGAGGAGCCACGGCCGCGCGGAGCCGATCCCCTCGTAGCGGTAGGCCCGCAGCCGCGACAGCAGCGGCTCCGCAAGCACGGCACCCAGGACGCAGAAGGCCGCCACCCGGCACAGCGCCCAGGGCTGCCACCCGAGGAAGGCGACGGTGGCTCCCGGCACGCCGGCCCGCGCCAGCGAGGCGACGTAGAAGGCCATGTAGTTCATGAGCACGGCGCCCATGAGGATCGAGAGAGCGCTCGCCGTCGCCAGGCACAGGATCACGAAGGCGCCGAGGTGGGCGAGGTGCTGGGGCAGGAACAGCCTCGGGCTGCCCTCGCGGCCCACGCCGGTGCAGATCCAGGCGAACATCTCGTCGCGGTAGGCGCGCCCGCCCAGGACGACGTTCTCAGGCGACGAGGGCCACAGCGCGAAGGCGAGCGTGCCGAAGATCGCGAGGGCGGCCGCCCACACGAGCACGCTCGCGACCGCTCCCCGGCGGTCGCCGGCGCGCAGCCTCTCCACCATCAGCAGGTACGCCGGCAGGGCGTTGAGCGCCGGCAGGGCCCAGGTATAGGCCAGCAGCAGGCCGAGCGGGTAGGAGACGAGCGTCAACGCGACGAGCGCCGCCAGGCGCGCGGCCATCAGATCGCCTCGAAGTGCGTCAGGCGCTTGAACAGCCGGAAGCGCTCGTCGATCTCGGCGCGGGAGAGGCGGACCAGGCGATCGAGGCTGAAGGCCTCCACGCAGTAGGAGGCCAGCGCGCTGCCCATGATCACGGCGCGTCGCAAGGTCTCCTCGCTCCGCTCGCCGGCCCCCGCCAGGTAGCCGACGAACCCGCCGGCGAAGGTGTCGCCCGCACCGGTCGGGTCGAAGACGTCCTCGAGGGGATACGCGGGCGCCGCGAAGCTGCCCTCGTCCGAGAACATCAGGACTCCGTGCTCGCCCTTCTTGACGACCAGCGTGCGGGGACCGAGCGCCCGGATCGCCCGTGCCGCCTTCACGATGTTCCACTCGCCGGACAACTGGCGCGCCTCAGCGTCGTTGATGAGCAGCACGTCGACGCGAGCGAGCGTCCTGCGCAGCTCGTCGGGCTTGCCCGAGATCCAGAAGTTCATCGTGTCGCAGGCCACGAGCCTCGGCTTCTCGACCTGGTCCAGCACGTCGCGCTGCAGGGCAGGATCGATGTTGCCCAGGAAGACGAACTCCGAGGCTCGATAAGCGGCCGGGATCCTGGGCTTGAAGAACTCGAAGACGTTGAGATCCGTGCAGATCGTGTCCCGGGAGTTGAGGTCGTAGGAGTACCTGCCCTGCCAGTGGAACGTCTTGCCGGCCGTCCGTTCCAGACCCCGGAGATCGACTCCATGCCGGCGGAACACGTCCAGCTCCCGCTCGCCGAAATCGTCGCCGACGACGCCGACCAGGCTCACCGGCGCGAAGAACGAGGCGGCCACGGCGAAGAAGGAGGCGCTGCCGCCCAGCACCTTCTCGGCCCGGCCGAAGGGCGTCTCCACGGTGTCGTACGCGACGCTGCCGACGACGAGGATGGACATTGATCAAGCCCCCCACCCTTTCCCGCCCCCCAGGGGGGCGGGAAGTGGCTCCGCACAAGCTGCGTGCTTCGCCTCCGCTTCAGGCGGAATCGAAGCACGCGGGTTGTCTCGGTTCAGCTTCCCGGACGTGGACGGATGCAAGGGGTCGTCTCACCTGCTCCGTCTGCGTCATTCCTCGGTGCCTCTGTGGTTTCCGTTACCTGACGTACTTGCCGATGATGGGCGCGAGGTCGCGCCGCGTCCGCTCGGGAACCAGGTCGGGCGCGGTGAAGAGGGCGTGCTTCAGCGCGCTCGCGCACTCGCAGCCGCGCTCTCCCGGGAGCCGGCGCAGCGCCGCGCGAAGGACGGCTTTCGCCGTCTCCGAGTTCTTCCCGAGGTTGGCCACCACCTGATCCACCGTGACCGCGTCGTGCTCCGGGTGCCAGCAGTCGTAGTCCGTGACCATCGCGAAGGTCACGTAGCAGATCTCGGCCTCGCGGGCCAGCCTGGCCTCCTGGAGGTTGGTCATGCCGACGATGTCCATGCCCCAGGATCGGTAGAGCTGCGACTCGGCGTAGGTGGAGAAGTGCGGGCCCTCGATGCACACGTATGTCCCGCCCGGGTGGTATCGCGCACCGGACTCCGCGCAGGCCTCCGCCGCCACGGCCGTGAGCGTGCGGCAGAAGGGGCGGGCGAATCCCACGTGCGCCACCAGGCCGCGCCCGAAGAACGTAGAGAGCCGCGTCAACGTCCGGTCCACGAACTGATCGGGGATCACGATGTCGAGCGGCGCGTATCTCTCCTTGAGGGAGCCGACCGCAGACACCGAGAGGATTCGCTCGACGCCCAGGACCTTCATCGCGAAGACGTTGGCCTGGAAGGGCAGCTCGTGGGGCAGGATCCGGTGGCCCCGGCCGTGGCGCGGCAGGAACGCCACGCGCCGTCCTTCGAGCATGCCGAGGACGAGCGCGTCCGACGGGGACCCGAAAGGCGTGTCGATCTGGACCTCGCGTCTCTCGGTGAAGCCTTCGATGTCGTAGAGACCGCTGCCGCCGATGATGCCGACCTCGGCCTGCTCGCCCGTCACGCCGCCACCTCGCCCAGGACGTACCTGTCCTTGCGCCTCTGGACCTTGCCCACCGCCACGCGGGGGTCGTGATAGAAGAGCAGCCTCCAGCCCTCTTCGAACGCCCGGGCCAGGATCCGCCGCTTCGCCTCGAGGGTTCCGACGGGAAACAGGTCGTAGCCCATGATGAACGGCAGCGGCAGGTGACTCGCCGTGGGCACGAGATCGGTGGGGATCGCGAGAGTCTCGCCCTCGCTCTCGACCACGACCATCTGGTGGTAGGCGGTGTGCCCGCCCACGGGCACGACGCGCACGCCCGGCGCCACTTCGACCTCGCCCTGCACGGTCTCGAGCTGCCGCGCCTCGGCGAGCGGGACATAGTTCTCCTCGAGGTAGCTGGCCCGGCTGCGTTCGTGGGGTCGCGTGGCGTCCTCCCATTCGCCGAGCTGGACCACGTAGCGAGCCTTGGGGAAGGATGGGACGACCCGGTCCCCGGCGGCCCGCGTGTTGCCGCCGGCATGGTCGAAGTGCAGGTGGGTGTTGATGACGACGTCGACGTCCTCGGGCGCCACGCCCAGCCCGGCCAGGGATTCGATCAGGTTCGTGGAGCGGTCGATGCGGTACATCGCCCGCTCCTTCTCGCCCCACTTGTCGCCCATGCCGGTGTCGACCAGGATGCGCTTCCCTGCCGACTCGATCAGGGCGACGTTCAGACCCAGCGTGACGCGGTTCTTCTCGTCGGGCGGGTCCGTCCGCTCCCAGACCACCCGCGGCACGACGCCGAACATCGCCCCGCCGTCGAGGGCGAACGTGCCATCGGAGGCAACGTGGATGCGGATGTCGCCCACGCCGATCACGGCCGCTCCTCTTTCAGCTCCAGCAGCACGCCGGCGGCGGAGCGCGGATGGACGAAGGCCACGCGGCAGCCACCGGCGCCGATCCGAGGCTCCGCGTCGAGAAGCTGGACGCCGCGCGCCTTGAGCTCCCGGAGGGCGGCGTCGACGTCGTCGACCAGCACGCACAGGTGGTGCAGGCCCTTCCGGCTCTCGAGGAACCTCGCGATCACGGACGAGGGCTCGGTCGGCTCGAGCAGCTCGAGATGCGACTCCCCAACGGGCAGGAACACGGTCCTCACCTTCTCCGTCGGGACGAGGTGGGTCTCCTCGACGGCGAACCCGAGTGCCTCGAAGGCCCGGGCGGCCTCGTCGGCGCTCGGCACCGCGATGCCCAGGTGGTCGATCCTCAGGATGCGGAACGCCATGCTCAGAGACCCATCCGGCGGAGCACCTCCGCGGCCGCGCTGAACGGGTCCGTCTCGCGGGCGGCCAGCCGCTCCGCGAGCCGCTCGGCCTCGTCGGGCGGCAGCGCTCTCTCGCGCACCCGCTCGAGGAGCAGGCTCTGCAGCGCCTCCCGGAACTGCTGCGTCGCTTGCCCGCGCCGCTTGCGGGCGAGCGTCCCGTTCGTCGCCGCGGCGGCGTGGAACGCGGCGACGGCCGCCATCAGCTCGTCGATCCCCGCGTCGCTCGTGGCGACGGTCTTCACGATCTCGGGGCGCGGCCCGGCCTGGCCCGCCAGGGACAGCATGGCCTGGATCTCCGTCACCAGCCGGTCCACGCCGTCCCGGTCGGCTTTGTTCACGACGAACACGTCGGCGATCTCCATGATCCCGGCCTTCAAGGCCTGGACCTCGTCGCCGAGCCCGGGGACGAGGACCACCAGGCTCACGTCCGCAGCCGAGACGATGTCCACCTCGTCCTGGCCGACGCCGACGGTCTCGACCAGCACCACGTCCTTCCCCGACGCCGCCATCACGGTCACGACGTGCGCCGTCGAGGCC
>DASSJI010000003.1:0-66222 GCA_035691285.1 Vicinamibacteria bacterium
CGCGTCGGCGGGGCCCTCGACGAGCGCATAGGCCGTCCCGGGCGCCAGCGTGTCGGCGAGCCCAGCGAAGCGCTCGGCCGGCCAGTTCTTGCGTGTCGATCCACTGCCGGGGTGCAGGGCCAGGAAGGCTCCCGGCAGGTGGGCTCGCTCGTCGGCCGCGAGGTCGGGCACGACCAGAGCCGGCAGGTCCGCTTCGGGAACCGGAAGGCCCCACTCGGAGACCGCTCCGGCGAGCCAGAAAGACACGTGGCCGGTTCCCTCGGGCGGAGCAGGGTCGCGCTGGGCGATCCTCTCGATCACGAGAGCGAGCCGGTCCCGGAGTGCCGTGCTGCGTGAGAAGACGATCGCACCCTGGAAGCCCGCGAGCTCCCGCCGGAGCGCGTCGGGCAGCGGCCCGCCCTCTTCTTCGTGCAGCGGCGCGAAGGCGGCCGCTTCCCAGGGAAGGACCGACGAGACCTGGGTGGGTCCATCACCCTCGAGGACGAGCGCGGCATGGGAGGGGGCGAGGAGCCCGACCTCGTGGCCAGCCCGCCGCAGCGCGAAGACGACCCGGCGCAGCAGCAGGAGATCGCCCAGGGCGCCGGCGCGGGCGACGAGGACCTTCAGGCCACTACTTCAGCTCCACGCGCGCCGAGGCCACGTTGCCGAGCAGGTCGGTGGCCCGGACGACGAGGAGGTGAGGCCCGGGCTCGCCGAAGGGTCCGGGCGCGATCTCGTAGCGCTCCTGGCGCGCGTCGTTGATTCCGTCCACCGGGTGGATCTCGTGCCAGCGCCCTCCGTCCACGGAGTACTCGGCCTTCTTGATGATGCTCCAGTCGTCGCTCACGGTGGCGCGGACGCGCCCGTCCTCGAGGGCGGCGGAGACGAGCGGCGGAGTGTTGTCCACGTCGAAGGGCGTGCTCTCCTTGTCGCCGGCGAGGGCGAGGCTCTCGGGGTTCGCCGGCGTGTCGCGGGCGCTGACCTTGATCACGTAGCGGCCGTTGGGCACCGTCGAGGTGTCCCAGGCGAGCACGGTGTCGGTCGTGGCGCGACGCAGGGTGCGCAGCTTCGTGTCGCCCACGGCGCGGTACTGGACGTCGTAGACCAGGGTGTCACCGTTGGGGTCGTCGGCCTTCCACGAGAACGTCTGCATGCCGCGCTGGTAGATGCGTCGGCTGTATGCCGTCGGCTGGGCTGCGTACGCGCCCGCCCTGGAGGCCGGAGCGCCCGAGAGCCGGGTCTCGGGCGCCTCGCCGGGCTCCAGTCCGAGGATCTCGATCTCGCCGGTGACCGAGAGCGGTTTCTGGAAGACCTCGCCCGGCGGGTGCACGGTGATCGTCTGCACCTGGGGCCGCAGGTTGCGCTGGAGGTAGGCGGCGCTGATCGAGTCGACGACCGGCGTCGCGCCATCTTTCCCCGAGAGCACCGCGCGCACTTGCAGATAGCGGGCACGCTCGCCGAGGATGGGATCGCCGTCCTTCTGAGCGTAGGCCGGAGACCACTCCGACCACGTCGGATCGGGGTTGGCGGTGTTTCCGGCGCGGGTCTGGATCTGCACGCCGGTGCCGGCCGGCAGCGTCGCCTCCCAGCGGATGCGCCCCCAGGTCGAGACCGTCTCGGTGTCCTTCGCCTTCGAGGTGAAGGTCCCCGAGGCGCCCGGCCGGGTGCCCAGGGAGAAGAGCTTCCCCGGGTTCGAGGTGCCCAGGACGAAGTCGGCGTCGGAGCGCAGCAGCGCGGTCACCTGTTCGGCTGCGAAGGAAGCGACCATCGTCCACGTGCGGTCGTCCCGCACGCGATACAGCTTGCCCTTGTTGCCGGTGGCCACGAGGATCCCGTCTCCGGCGAGAACCAGGGCGTGGGGCAGGTCCTCGTTCGACGACCAGAGGGTCTCCACCTCTCCCGTGGGCCACACCCGCAGGAGCGCGCCCTTGATCCCCGCGGCGGCGCGCGCGTCGGCGCGGGCCGCCTGCGCCGCCGCCTGCGGCGGGAGGACGAACGTCTCCATGACCGTGACCTCCGGGCCGGCCGGAGGGGTCGGGGAGGGCGGGGGCGGCGTGGGCGGAACGGGAGCAGGCGCGGGCCGAGGCTCATCGGGGGCCTTGCCGTCGACGGCGACCGCGTAGAGGCTGCCGTCGGGGCTGCGCTCGAGCGCCTTGATCTCCCGGAAGGCCGAATCGTGGAGCACCGAGACCTTTCCCGACGCGTCCACGCGGTAGAGGATCCCGCTCGGCGAACTGCCGGCGTAGACGTCGCCCTGCGGGCCCAGGGCGAGGGACATCACGTGGGTGTCGGAGGCCGTGAGCAGCGCCTTCGCCTGACCCTTGGAGTCCACACGGTAGACCTTGCCCTCGGAGCCCGTCGCGACGTGGAGCTGGCCGGAGGCGTCGAAGGCCAGGGCCCAGATGTAGCGCTCCTCGGGATCGAAGAACGGCACGCCGATCCCGGCGGCGTCGACGGCGTAGACCTTTCCGTCGGGGGAGGTCCCGACGAACAGGCGGCCGTCGGGCCCCAAGGCGAGCGCGTGCACCTCGAGCTCGGGAGCGTCGAAGGCGAGCGCGCTCTTTCCGTCCTTGCCGACCCGGAACACCCTGCCGTCGTTGCCGGTGCCCGCATAGACGTTGCCGTGGCCGTCGCGGGCCAGGCACCACAGGAACGGCGCCTCGGTGTCGTAGATCATCTTCGACAGGGGCGCCAGGCGGAGCTGCCCCTCGGAGTCCACCGACACGCCGTCGTTGTCGCCATCGAGGAAGTCCCGTGCGCCCTCGATCCGGAAGAACTGCGGTTGGGCGGCGAGCAGGGGCCATGCGGCGACGCAGGCGAGCGCGGCGATGGCCCGGGCGTGGCGACGGAGCATCGAACCTCCTGGAGGATGTGTCGGGTCAGCGCTCGACGGTCACCGAGAGCAGGCGGGAGCCCGAGAGCGCGAAGGGCGTCGCGAGGTCGAAGTCCCATACCGAGGCGGTCCGGATGGGAACGATGCCGGGATCGCCGCTGCCGAGCACCGACAGGACCGACGGGGGCAGCGATTGCATGTACTCGCCGCCGACGATCGCCCCGGCGTCGGGGCGCAGGAGGCGCGCGTAGAGGTGGTTGTTCCGCCGCAGCCCGTTGATCGCCCGCACGAGCTGGTCGAGGTCCCGGGGCACGAAGGGCTGCCGCATCTCGCGCTGCTCGAGGCTCGTCATGGCCGCGGCGTCGGAGACGAGCAGGGCGTACGTGCCGTCGGCGGCGTTGGGCGGGACCCGCAGCGGGATCGTTTCGGTGCGAGTCTCGCCGCGGTAGGTGCGCAGCAGCACCTTCAGGGGGATCGCCGCCCCCGGCCGGATCGGCCCGGAGCGCTCGAGCCAGGCCCGCTGGATCGCGGCGGTCTGCACCGTCTCCTGCGACGCCACCTCCACCGTCAGGCCCTCGACGGTCACGCGCTCGAAGTCGTTGGACATCAGGTAGGCGAGGGGCGCGGCGACCAGGGCGGAGGCCTGGACGCTGGGCTGCTCCTCGGCGAAGAGATCCTCGACGCGCACTTCGCGGCCGCCCTTGAGCTGCACGCGGGCGGAAACCTTGATGGTCGCAGTGCCGAACGCGCGCTCGCTCCCTTGGAGCGCGGACAGCACCGAGATGAACGCCAGCACCGGGGACAAGAGCTCGTCCTCGACGACGCGGAACGCATAGCGGCGCTCCTGGCCGCGGCTCGTGGCCAGCGCGACCTTCACGGGAATCATGGGAGGAGGCGCGCCCAGGCGTCCGGCGATGGCCGTCGAGCGGTCCTGGTCCATCGTGCCGACGACGTCCAGCGGCGCCGTGATCTTGAACGACGAGTAGAGGCTCGGGAACACCGAGTAGACGAAGGCCTTCCGCAGCGGGAACTGGGTCGGGCCGAGGTTGAAGAACGGGTGCCCGAAGGCGTAGATGCGCTCGCCGTCCACGGCCGTCACCGTGCCGGTGGAGGAGAGGTCGAAGTCGCCTTCGACGAGGGAGACGCCCACCGCCGATCCTGGCGCGAGCGCTGGCGCCTCCTGGAGCGCGGCGCCCGTTCCCGCGCCGGCGACCGGCGTGAAGCCCAGGCCGGCGAAGAGCGGCCGCGCCCACTCGAGCACCGCCGGGTCGAAGCCGGAGAACACGAGGGGCACCGAGAGCGCCTGCAGCGAAGCTCCGGCGAGCCCGGGCGGCAGCGCGCCACGGAAGGAACCCGGGTCGGCCACCACGGCGGGCAACGGCCGCTTGAGCGCGGAGAGCAGGGCCTGACGGTCGAGAGGGAGCGCCGGTCCCTGCGGGCCGTAGCGCGGCGCGAAGCGCGCCGACGCCGCCCGGGGCGCCTCGACCGAGGTCGCGGCGATCATCTCCGCGAACGGCGTGATCCCGCCGATCGTCTCCTTCGCGAACGGGAAGCTGTAGGCGACGGCGCCGAGCAGCTTGCCGTCGATGAAGACGGGGCTGCCGCTCATCCCGGCGATGACGCCCGTCTTCTCCAGCGGGCCGCCTTCGAGGCGCGCCAGGATCACGCTGCCGCCGGGGCCGAGCACGTTCTCGAGCACGCCGAGGATCTCGACCTGGAACTCGTCGATGCGGGTGCCCTCGAAGACCGTGCGCCCGACGCCCTTCATGCCAGGCCGGATCTCCGACACCGGGAAAGCGTCGACGGCCGCGGTGGGAAGCGGCGCAGACGTCGCGAGCAGCGCGAGGCCCAGAGAGGCGAGTCGTCGCCGGAACGTCACGCCTCGATCTTAGCAGGGTCCGGGCGCGGAGGGATCGCCATGGTAGGATCGCTGCTTCGTCCGCCGCGGAACCAAGGGGATGGGGACACCGACGAGCGACGCTGGGTTGGAGCGGCCGGGGGAGCGCGCCTTCCGCCCCGGGGCGGCGGCGATCGCCTGCCTGCTGGGATGGCTGCTGCCCGGCGCCGGACACGCCTACGTGGGGCGTCCCGGCCGAGGCGCCTTCTTCTGCCTGGCCCTCTTGACACTCTTCGGCGTCGGAGTCTCCCTCGACGCTCGGTTGACGCTCCACCTGGGCCTCGACGATCCCCTGGGCCTCGTCATCGGGGCCGGGCAGGCCGCGCTCGGCCTGCCCTATGTGCTCGCGCGGGCGCTCGGGGGAGCGACCGGGGACGTGCGCTCCGCCACGTTCGACTACGGCGTCACGTTCACCGCGACGGCCGGCCTGCTGAACGTCCTGGTCATGCTCGATGCGGTGGACGTAGCCCTGGGGCGCAAGGCTTGATCCGGAGCCACCTGCTGAACCTGGTCGTCTATTCGGCCCTCGTGGCCGCCGTCTTCGCGGCGTTGATGCGGGAAGGCGTCGGGAGGCAGGTGCGCTTGGGCGCGGTCCTGTTCGGGGCGTTCGTGCTCTCGGCGGTCGTGGTCGGCTGGCTCATGGCTCCATTTCCCGGCTAGGCCCGTGGCCCCTCTCTCCCCCGCGAGGACCTGGTGAGCCTGCGCGTTGCGGTCGTCCCCGGCGACGGAATCGGCGTCGAGGTGACGCGCGAGGCGACGAAGGCGCTGCAGGCCGCGACGGACGCCACCGGGAAGAAGGTCGTTCTCACGCATTTCGAGTGGGGCGCGGAGCACTTCCTGAAGACCGGCGAGACGCTCCCCGAGGGCGCCCTGCAGATGCTCCAGGACCGCTTCGACGCGATCCTTCTGGGCGCGATGGGGGACCCCCGCGTCCCCGACAACCGCCACGCGAGCGACATCCTGCTCGGACTGCGCTTCGGGCTCGACCTCTACGTCAACTACCGGCCGGTGCAGCTCTTCCACGAGCGGCTCTGCCCGCTCAAGGGCGTGGTTCCCGCCGACGTGGACTTCGCCGTCTTCCGCGAGAACACCGAGGGCCTCTACGTGATGATGGGCGGCAACTTCAAGCGGGACACGCCCGACGAGGTCGCGACCGAGATCGACCTCAACACCCGCAAGGGCGTGGAGCGGATCGTGCGGCACGCCTTCGAGTTCGCGAAGGCCAGGGGCCGCACGCGGGTCGTCATGTCGGACAAGTCGAACGTGCTGATTCACGCCCACGAGCTGTGGCAGCGCGTCTTCAGGGCCGTGGCGGCGGACTACCCCGGCATCGAGGCGCGGCACCTCTACGTGGACAACCTCTGCCTCCAGCTCGTGCGGGAGCCCCGGCAGTTCCAGGTGATCGTCACGTCCAACATGTTCGGCGACATCGTCACGGACCTGGCCGCGGCGCTGCAGGGAGGCCTCGGCATGGCCGCCTCGGCCAACGTCCATCCCGGACGCTTGTCGCTCTTCGAGCCGGTCCATGGCTCGTCGCCCGGCCTGGCGGGCAGGAACGTGGCCAACCCGATGGGGGCGATCCTCAGCGCTGCCTTGCTCCTCGACCACGTGGGCTGGACCGGCGAGGCGAAGCGGGTCGAAGGCGCCGTGCGGTGGGCCGTGGACAACGGGCGCACGACCGCCGACATCGGCGGCACCCTGGGCACGCGCGAAGTCGGCGACACGATCGCCGCCTGCCTGCGGGGCCAGGGCTAGAATCGAGAGGATGTCGCGCAGCGTCTCCCTCGCGCCGGGCAAGCGGGTCCTCTTCCTCACCAAGGACCCCGGGCTGATCCGAAAGCAGCTCCGGGGCGATCTCGATCTTCGGATGCGGGACATGAAGGTCGAGGACCTGATGGACGACGTCAACACCGACGCCATGACGCCGGCGTGGGCGTGCTTCGACCACCGGCCTGCGGACATCGCCCGCAACGCCTACGCGGGCATCAGCGTGGACGGCGAGCGGCTCTTCCCCGAGGGCGCACTCATGGCGGGCGGGTTCGAGGCCGTCGTGTCGGGGTACCGCAAGGGCGTCGGCTCGTCACGCGAGACCGCGGTCCAGGCCGAGAAGTGGTCGGGGATCCGCATCGCCATCGCCGCCTCCTTCGCCCCCATCCACGCGCGCAACAACATCGCTCAGGGCGTGCTGATGGGCGATCACGCGCTGCTGCTGCGCCTGCAGGCGGGCGAGAGCGTCCCGCTGGCGGAGTTCCAGCGGGGCTGGGATCCCGTCACGCGCATGGTCATCGCCCACGGCGGCCTGTTCGCCTTCACGAAGGCGTACGCCCGTGGCGACGTCGCCCTGCCGCGACGCGAGACGGGAAAGCGGGCGATGACCCTGGCGGAGAAGATCCTCGCGCGCCACGTCGTGGGGGAGAACGAGCCGGTCTACGTCAAGCCCGGCGACGCGATCTGCGTCCGCGTGGACGGCGGCTACTCCCACGAGTTCACCACCGCCCAGGTCCACTACTTCCTCGAGCAGGAACACGGGCCCGGCTATCGCCTGGCCGATCCCCGCAAGTTCGCGGTGTTCGAGGACCACCTCATCTACGCGGACGGGGTGCCGCGCATGGCCCCCTTCTCGGCCAAGATCCAGGTCCTGCGGGACCTCCAGCGGGATTTCCAGAGACACACCGGCGTGCTGGACTTCTCCGCGCGCAACGGGATCTCTCCCGGGATCTGCCACAGCGTCGCCCGGGAGCGCATCATCGAGCCGGGAGACTTCATCCAGGCCACCGACAGCCACACCTGCATGGGCGGGTCCTTGAACGCCCTCGCCTACGGCGTCGGCGCCACCGAGTACGCGGCGCTCGTGCTCTCGGGATTCACCTTCGTCGAGGTGCCCGAGTCGATCCGCTTCGAGCTCGTGGGCGGGCTCCGCCCCGGCGTCACGGCCAAGGACGTCATGCTCCACATCCTGGCCGGACCCGCGAAGCGCCAGGAGACCCTGGATCGCGTGATGGAGTTCGGCGGCCCGGGTCTCGCCTCGCTGAGCCCGGACGAACGGGCCACCCTGGCGAACATGGCCACCGAGTGCTCGGCGAAGGCGGGCGTGGTCGAGGCGGACGAGGCGATGCTGCAGTGGATCGCCGCGCGGCGTCCGGAGGCGTCCCTGGATTCGCTGCGGGCGCGCTGCGTGGCGCCCGATCCCGGCGCGGAGTACGCGGGGGGCGTCCACGTGATCGACCTCTCCGCGATCCGCCCGATGGTCGCGACGCCGGGCGACCCCGCGAAGGGCATCCCCTCCGACCCCACGAACGGCGCTCTCGTCGAGGAGCTGGGAGACGTCCCCATCGACATCGCCTACGGCGGCTCGTGCACGGCGGGCAAGGAGGCGGACCTCGACATGTACGCGACCGTCATGCGCGAGGCATTGGACGCCGGCCGGAGGGTGAAGGAGGGCGTCGAGTTCTTCATCCAGTTCGGCTCGGAGTCGGTCGAGGCCTACGCGCGGCAGCGTGGGTATCTGGACGTCTTCGACAGGACCGGCGTGCGTGTCATCCACCCCGGGTGCGGGGCGTGCATCGGCTGCGGGCCCGGCGTGTCCTCGACGAAGGAGCAGGTCACGGTCTCGGCGATCAACCGGAACTACCAGAACCGCTCGGGGCCGGGCCGCCTCTACCTGGCGTCGCCGCTCACGGTGGCAGCCTCCGCCGTGGCCGGAAGGATCGTGACGTATAGCGCGGGGATGTTTCGAGACGGCCATCGGTGACGGCCCGCGAGCGGGGCTTGCTGATTGGCCTGGGAGGGGTGGCGTGGCTCCTCGCCTCCACGGCCGCCGCCACCCGATACGTCGACTACTCGAGGCTGGGCGGCTATCGTCGGCTGTGGGCGGACATGGCGGTGGGCATCACCGCGTATCTGGACGCAGCATATCCGGAAGGGACCGCCCCTGCGGTCGGCGTGAAGCCGGACGGCGACCCGCACAAGGTGTACGAGAACCTGCTTCTGGCGCGAATCAGGCACGAACGGGTGGGGCCCTGGGAGTTCTGGCGGACCGTGACGCCAAAGCCCTTCCTGCGCCGTCGCGTCGCACCTGAGCCCAGGGCGCACGACGACCAGGGGCGAGCGGTCCTGCTCGGGCTGGGCTTTCGCGCGCTGGGCGGCATCTCCCCGTTCCTCATCCTCTGGCTTGGAGCCTTCGCCTCCGTGCCGGTCGTCTTCTGGACGGGATGGGAGCTGAGCGCGGTCGGCCATCCGATCGCCGGGGCGACCCTGCTGGGGCTCCTGGGGCTCTCGCCCTACTTCATTGGCACCCTGCTGCTCCCGCGCTACACCCCCGGGTTCTACCTGATCGCGGTCCTCCTCATCGTTCCACTCTCGGCCTACGCAGTGCTCGCGCCGCGAGTGACCCTTCGAGGCCTGCTCGTCCGCGCGCTGCTGGCGGCGGTCGGCTTCGCCGGGGCGGGGCTTTGCCGTAGCACGGTCGGGCTCCTGCTGCCGGGCTTCGCGCTGGCCTTGGTCCTGGCGGGCCGCCGGGCTGCGGGCTCGCCATGGCGGCGAGGCGCGGTGGTCGTGGGGGCGCTCCTCGCCTTTCTCCTGCCCTATCCCGCGATGAAGGGGGCCCAGGCCCATGACCTGTGGCAGCCACTCTGGGAGGGGCTCGGCGACTTCGATCGGGAAAAGGGCTACACGTGGTCGGACCAGGTCGCCGGCGCGTACGCGCGCGAACGAGGCGCCGAGGAGCTCTGGACGGCCGAGAGCGAAGCGGTCTTTCGCGGATCCGTGCTCCGGGACATCCGGACCGATCCGGGATGGTATGCGGCCATACTGGCGCGTCGCCTGGGCGCCACGCTCTCGCTCCGGAAGCTCTGGCCCTGGCGCGCACCGAGCGGCGTTCCGATCGCCCTGAGCCGCTCGACCAACGAGGGGGGAATGGACAAGTACTGGATGTACGCGCCCACGGCGGATCGTATCGGCTTCGGCCGGAACATTCCGGAGGTGCCCGTCCCGGTCCTCGTTCTCCCCACGCTGACTCTGGTCCTCCTCTCGCTGGCGCCCTGGGTTGGACCGGCGTGCAGGCGGCAGGCCGCGCGCCGGCTCGCCGTGCTGGCCTGTCCGGCTCTGGCTTGCCTGCCGTTGCCCGTGCTCATCACGACCGCAGGCGGCCAGGAGCCGCAGGCCATCGCCATCGTGTATCTGCTCGGAACCGCCTTGCTGTTCGAACTGGCCCTGCGCGCGCCCCTGGGCCACCACGTGCCCGCGCCGACGGGACGAACCAACCCCTAGCGACGCAGCCAGCGCGGGTTGTCGAGGCGCGTCCCCGCCGGGAAGGACACGATCGGGCGAGCGCCCGTGCCGTCGGGCTGGATCAGCATCAGCCGCGTGCCGCTCGCGTCGGCCTCGGGGAACGCGATGCCGTCCGCGCCCCAGTCGGGCGCGCCGAGCCAGCTTCCCCGCGAGACGGGGGTGAAGAGTTCGGTCCCGTTCGGTCGGACCGTGCGGAGCTCCCAGACGCCGCGGCCGTCGCTCGTGACCGCGACCAGGTGGCGAAACACGAGGGAGCGGCCGTCCGGTGAGTAGCTCGGGTCGGTGTCGGAGCCCGCGCGGTAGGGGGTTCCCGGCAGGAGCTCGCCGCCGGCCGGGGCGGTCGTGACGCGGGTCTGGTTGACGGTCGTCTGGAACACCCAGACCTCCGACGCTCCGCCGGCGGCGATGCGCGCGTAGGCCGCGACGCTGCCCGCCGCGTCGATGCGCGGCCGGCGCTCGCTGATCCCGGTATCGCAGTTCGCTGTTCCGCCCCCGAAGTTGGGACACGAGAGGTCGACGGTCTCCTGGGCGTTGTCGGACGTCGGCCGGCGGGGCGTGGTCCGGAACAGGTCCTCACCGCCCGCCCCCTGGGCGCTGTAGACCAGGACGTCCGCCGAGGGCACCCAGTCGATGCCGGTGACCCGGGCCGTCGACGGCAAGAGCTCCGCCTCCACCCGCGCCGCCAGGTCCACGTAGACGAGGCTGGCGTCGTCGCGCTCGTCGAGCCGCCCGTCGCCGTTCGTGTCGGCGACGACGCGGCGGACGACGGAGCGCTCGTTGTCCGCGGCCAGGGCGCCTTCGGGGATGTCGCAGGGGCGTGAGTCGCTGTGGCAGAAGGTCAGGCGTGTGAGCAGGCTCCCGTCGGTGGCGACGGCCATCAGCTCCCGCCCGCTGCCCTGGACGGAGCTCCAGCCATCGGTCGAGAAGACGATCGTGGTGCCGTCCGGCGGCGGCACCGTCGAGATGAGGCTCGGGTCGTCGAAGGGGTTCGGGTACTCGTTGCTGCAAGCGGCCAGCGACGCGAGCGCGACCACGACGAGAGGCGGAGGGAAGCGCCGCATCGAGACCGCTCCGGAGCCTACCGCCCCGGTTCTCGCCGAGTCAAGGCGCGCGCGCCGCAAGGTATAATCGCCGGCCTTTCGGAGAGCGCAGAGAAGATAGACATGAGCGAGGACGTCGTCATCCTGGGCGGTGCGCGCACGCCCATGCGCGAGTACGTCGGAGACTTCAAGGACGTCTCGGCCCTGGAGCTCGGGGCCGTGGCGGCAAGAGGCGCCCTCGAGCGGACGGGAACCCGGCCCGAGTGGGTCGACCACGTGGTCATGGGCAACGCTCTCCAGACCTCGGGCGACGCGATCTACGGTGCGCGCCACGTCGGCCTCAAGGCGGGAGTGCCGATCGAGACGCCGGCCCTCACCGTGAACCGCCTGTGCGGCTCGGGGATCCAGGCCGTGGTCAGCTCCGCTCAGATGATCCGCCTCGGCGAGGCGCGCCTCGCGCTGGCGGGGGGCATGGAGAACATGAGCCAGGCGCCTCACGTGATCCGCGGCGCGCGAGGAGGCTTCGGCCTGGGCCAGGGCAAGCTCGAGGACTCGCTCATGGTCGCGCTCCTCGACACGCATTGCGGCCTCTACATGGCCCAGACGTCGGACAACCTGGCGCGTCGCCACGGGATCGACCGTGAGGCCATGGACGACTACGCGCTGCGCAGCCAGAAGGCGGCCGCCGCGGCGAAGGCCCGCTGCGTGTTCAGGGAGGAGATCGTCCCCGTCGACGCGCCCGCGGGCCGACAGACGATCCGTGTGGAGGACGACGACCACCTGCGGCCCGAGACGACTCGCGAGGGGCTCGCAGCGCTGCGGCCCGCCTTCGGGAAGGACGGTTCCGTGACGGCGGGTAACGCGAGCGGCATCGTCGACGGCGCTGCGGTCCTCGTCGTTGCCGGGCGCGAGGCCGCCCGGGAACACGGGCTCCGGCCGCTCGCGCGGGTCGTCGCGTGGGGGCTCGCCGGAGTGCCTCCGGAGATCATGGGCATCGGACCGGTGCCGGCCTCTCGGAAGGCGTTGGACGCCGCTGGCCTGGAGCTCGCCGCCATGGATCTCGTCGAGGTCAACGAGGCCTTCGCGGGCCAGTACCTCGCCGTCGAGAAGGAGCTGGGCCTCGTTCGGGAGAAGACCAACGTCAACGGCGGCGCGATCGCACTCGGCCATCCGCTCGGCGCCACCGGCACGCGTCTCCTGTTGACGTTGACGCTGGAGCTGCGCCGGCGGAATGGGCGCTACGGCCTCGCGACCGCCTGCATCGGCGGCGGACAGGGCATCGCCATGATCATCGAGCGAGAGGAGTAGATGGCCATTCGGACGGTGGGCGTCGTGGGTTGCGGGTTGATGGGCTCCGGCATCGCGCAGGTCGCCGCCGAGGCCGGCTACCTCGTGAAGGTGCGCGAGGTCTCCGACGACCTGTTGAGGAAGGGCCTCGGCCGGATCGACGCCTTCCTCCAGAAGGGCGTGGAGAAGGGCAAGGTCACTGCCGAGCGGAAGGCCGAGGTGATGTCGCGTTTGAGCGGCACCACGCGGCTCGAGGACCTGGCCGCGTGCGACATCGTGATCGAGGCGGTTGTGGAGAGCCTCGAGCTGAAGGGCGAGGTCTACCGCGCCCTCGACCAGGCCTGCCCGGCGGCCACGATCTTCGCCTCCAACACCTCGTCCCTCTCGATCACCGAGATGGCCGCGTTCACGAAGCGCGGGGACCGCTTCGTGGGCCTGCACTTCTTCAACCCCGTGCCCCTGATGAAGCTCGTCGAGGTGGTGCGCTCTCCGCTGACCTCCGCCGCCGCGTTCGACGAGGCCTACGCCTTCGCCCGGAGCCTGGGCAAGGAGCCGATCAAGGCGACCGACAGGACGGGCTTCATCGTCAACCGGCTGCTGGTTCCATACCTGCTCGACGCGATCCGCGCCCTCGAGGAGGGCGTGGGCACGATCGAAGACATCGACCGCGGCATGCAGCTCGGCTGCGGCTACCCGATGGGCCCGCTGACGCTCCTGGACTTCGTGGGCAACGACACGACCTACTACATCGCGAACATCATGTTCGACGAGTTCCGTGAGAGGCGCTTCGCCCCGCCGCCCCTGCTGAAGCGCATGGTCCAGGCCGGCCTCCACGGCCGCAAGGCGGGCAAGGGGTTCTACGACTACAGCCAGGAGCCCCCGCGGCCGACGGGCGGCCTCGTGTGACGGGAGCGAGCATGGAATACCAGAGCCTCCTGGTCCAGAAGCGGGAAGGCGTGGCCTTCGTTACGATCAACCGGCCCGACAAGCTCAACGCCCTGAACGACAGGGTGATGGAGGAGCTGGACTCGGCCTTCGCGGCCCTCGGCGCTGACGCCGAGGTACGCGGCGTGGTGCTCACGGGCGCCGGCGAGAAGGCGTTCGTCGCGGGCGCCGACATCGGCGAGCTGTCGGAGCAGAGCCCGGTGGGCGGCAAGGACAAGTCGGTCCGTGGCCAGCGCGTGCTCGACCGCATCGAGGGCCTCGGGAAGCCCGTGGTGGCGGCGGTCAACGGCTTCGCCCTCGGCGGCGGCTGCGAGCTGGCCATGGCGTGCCACGTGCGCGTCGCCTCGGAGAACGCACGGCTCGGGACGCCCGAGGTGAAGCTGGGGCTGATGTGCGGCTACGCGGGCACGCAGCGCCTGGCGCGGCTGGTGGGAAAGGGCCGGGCGCTGGAGATCCTCCTCACCGGGGAGCCGGTGGACGCCGCCGAGGCGCATCGCATCGGCCTCGTGAACCGCGTCGTGCCCAAGGACAGCCTCCTGGCCGAAGCCGAGGCCCTGCTGCGGAAGATGATCGCCAACGCGCCGGTCTCCCTCCGGTTCTCGATCGAGGCGGTCAATGCGGGCCTCGAGCTGCCGTTCGCCGAGGCCCAGTACCTGGAGGCCACGCTCTTCGGCCTGCTCTGCACGACCGAGGACATGAAGGAGGGAACGCGGGCCTTCCTCGAGAAGCGGCCGGCGAAGTTCCAGGGCAAGTGAGCTGGGGAGCGTCGCGGGGATGAAGGAAGCGCCTTCTTCCCGGCCTCAGGGGCGCGGCCTTCGCGTGGCGGTCGTGCGCGCGCGCTTCAATCCCGGCATCGTGGACGGGCTCTCCGAGGGAGCCGAGGGCGCGCTCACCCAGATGGGGGTCGCCCACGTGGTCGTCATGGATGCGCCCGGCGCCTTCGAGCTGCCCCTCGCGGCCGGCGCGGCCGCGGCCTCGGGCCGCTTCGACGCCGTCGTGGCGCTGGGCGCCGTGATCCGCGGCGACACCGATCACTACGAGCACATCGCCCGCGAGGCCGCCGCGGGCCTCCAGAGAACAGCCTTGGACACGGGCGTGCCCGTCGGATTCGGCGTCCTCACCTGCGCGACCGAGGCGCAGGCCGTCGAGCGGTCCCGACCGGGGCCTGGAAACAAGGGCGCCGAGGCCGCTCGCGCCGCGGTCGCGCTGGCCCTCACGCTGCGGTCGTTCCGGCGGCCAGCACGACCACAGAGATCACGGAGAGGCCCGGAGAGAACACAGAGAAGACGGAAGTCACGGAAGGCACACGCCACGAGAGGGCGATGAGATGAACCCCCGGGGCCCTCGGCGGTCGTTCTCGGTGTCCTCTGTGGCCTTCGTGGCCGTAGTTGCGGTGCTGCGTGGGTAGGCGGACCAAGGCGCGCGAGTGCGCGTTCCAGATGCTGTATCAGTGGGACATGACGCGGGCGGCCATGGACGACGTCGTCGAGTCCTACTGGAAGGTGCGCAGCACGACGGACCTCACCCGTGCCATGGCGGAACGGCTCGCGCGCGGCGCCCAGGCCCAGGTCGAGCGCATCGACCGCGAGATCGCCCTGGTGTCGAGGAACTGGCGCTTCGACCGGATCGCCGCGGTGGACCGGAACATCATCCGCATCGGGGCCTTCGAGCTGGTGAACGACGGCGACACGCCGTCGGCGGTGATCATCGACGAGGCCGTGGAGATGGCCAGGCGCTTCGGCGAGGCGGACTCCACCGCGTTCGTGAACGGCGTGCTCGACGCGATCATGCGCCGCGTGCGCGGGGAGGCCAAGCGTGCCGGAGGAGCGTGACCTCTCGCCGCCGGTCCCCGGCTGGCCGGAGGAATCCGCGCACCGCCTGCAGAAGCTCGAGGCGTTGAAGGCGCTGGGGGTCGAGCCGTACCCGAACCGCTTCCTCCGGACCCACACGCTGGCGCAGGTGGCATCGGCCTGGGGGACGAGGACGGCCGAGGAGCTGGCTGCCGAGGGCGCCTCTGTGCGCGTCGCGGGCCGCGTGCTGTTGAAGCGCCCCATGGGGAAGGCCTCCTTCGCCACGCTGGGCGACGGGGAGGCCAGGCTCCAGATCTACCTCCGCAAGGACGAGGTGGGCGAAGCCGCCTACCGGGTCTTCGACCTCGTCGACCTTGGCGACTTCATCGGTGTGGCGGGCCGCGTGATGCGCACGCGCATGGGCGAGCTCTCGGTCCAGGCGAGGGAGCTGACGTTCCTCTCGAAGGCGCTCCTGCCGCCTCCGGAGAAGTGGCACGGCCTCGAGGACGTCGAGACGCGCTACCGCCAGCGCTACCTCGACCTGGCGGCGAACCCGGAGGTGCGCAGGACGTTCCTGGCCCGCGCGGCGCTCCTGGCCGAGCTCCGGCGCTTCATGGAGGACCACGGCTACGTCGAGGTCGAGACCCCCATGATGCAGCCCATCCCCGGCGGCGCCCTGGCGCGCCCCTTCGTCACCCGGCACAACGCCCTGGGGATGGACCTGTACCTCCGGATCGCTCCCGAGCTGTACCTGAAGCGCCTCACCGTCGGCGGGCTCGAGCGCGTCTTCGAGATCAACCGGAACTTCCGCAACGAGGGGATCGACGCGCACCACAACCCCGAGTTCACGATGCTCGAGTTCTACACGGCCTACTTCGACTGCCGCGACGTCATCGAGATCACCGAGGCCCTGGTGGCCACCGCCGCGCGCAAGGTGCTCGGCGACGCGCCGGCGGTGTTCGAGGGCCGGGAGATGACGTTCGCGACGCCGTTCGCCCGCGTGCGGATGGCGGACGCGGTCGCCGCGTCCCTGTCGCAGCTGCCCGTGGAGGGCTTCGACCCGCGCGCCCTCGACGACGGGGAAGCGCTCGGCTCCTTCCTGCGCTCGGAGCCGTTCCGCGCCGCGTGCGGGAGGAGGGGAGTCGAGGCCGCCGCCTACGGGCCGCTCCCGCACGGGAAGCGGATCGCGCAGCTCTTCGACGATTTCGTCCAGCCGACGCTGTGGCAGCCGACGTTCGTCACGGACCATCCCGTCGAGATCTCGCCGCTGTCCAAGCGAAGGAGCGACGATCCGCGCTTCGCCGACCGCTTCGAGCTCTTCGCGGCGGGCATGGAGATCGCCAACGGCTTCTCGGAGCTGAACGATCCGCTCGAGCAGCGGGACCGCTTCCTGGATCAGGCCCAGGCCCGGGCCCGGGGCGACGCCGAAGCCCATGTCATGGACGACGACTACATCCGGGCCCTCGGCCACGGCATGCCGCCCACGGGCGGCTGCGGAGTGGGCATCGACCGCCTGGCGATGCTGGTCACCGGCGCACGCTCGATCCGCGACGTGATCCTCTTCCCGCACATGCGCCCGGAGCAGGGCAGGCCCGGAACGTGACCCTGCCGTTCGAGCTTCGCGTCGCGCTGCGCTACCTGACGGCGCGCCGCAAGCAGGCCTTCATCTCGGTGATCTCCGGGATCTCGATCCTCGGCGTCGGCGTGGGCGTGATGGCGGTCCTGATCGCCCTCGGCCTCATGACCGGCCTGCAGACCGAGGTCCGCTCGCGGATCCTGGGCGCGACCGCGCACCTGAGCCTCTTCAAGGGCCGGAGCGACGCCATCGAGGAGTATCGCGAGGTGGTCGAGGAGGTGCGCAAGGTGGCCCGGGTCCAGGGCGCGGCTCCCGTGGTCTACGGCAAGGGCCTGCTCGCGAGCTCGGGAGGCTCGGCGGTGGCGACCCTCAAGGGCATCGTGCCCGCGGACGAGAGGACCGTCACGGAGCTGGCGCGCCAGGTGGAGGATGGCGCCTCCCTCGACGCTCTCGTCGCCCCCGCGGAGGGCATGGCGCCCATCCTCCTGGGCCGGGACCTCGCGGCGAGCCTGGGCGTCGGCCCGGGAGACGTCGTGACGGTCACGTCGCCGCAAGGCCGGCTGTCGCCCATGGGGGTGCTGCCGCGGATGGCGCGCTTCCGCGTGCTCGGGACCGTCCGCAGCGGGCTCTACGAGTTCGACGCCGAGTGGGCCTACCTGCCCCTCGCGACGGCGCAGCGGCTCTTCGACGTCGGCGACCGCGCCAGCCTGGTCGAGGTCCGGGTCGACGACATGTACGCGGTGCGGGCGATCGCAGACGAGGTGCTGCGCGCCCTCGGCGACGGCTACATCACCACCGACTGGATCCAGATGAACCAGAGCCTCTTCTCGGCCCTGTGGCTCGAGAAGACGGCCATCACCATCACGATCGGCCTGATCGTGGCCGTGGCCGCCCTGAACATCGTGGCGACGCTCATCCTCATGGTCATGGAGAAGCACAAGGACATCGGGATCCTCGTCTCCATGGGCGCGGGGAGGGGGACGATCGCGGGCATCTTCATGCTCCAGGGGACGGTGATCGGGGCGGTGGGGACGGTGGTCGGCGGGCTTCTCGGCTGGGGCGCCTGCCGAGTCCTGGACCGCTACCGGCTGATCCAGGTGCCCCAGGACGTCTACCAGATCGCGTACGTGCCCTTCTCGCTGCTCCCGGGCGATGCGGCGATCGTCGTCTTTGGCGCGCTCCTCACGTGCTTCGTGGCCACGATCCATCCGGCCCGGGGCGCGGCCCGCGTCGATCCCGCCGAGGCCCTGAGGTACGAATGACGGCCACGCTGCTCCACGCGAGCGCGCTGGTGAAGGGCTACCGCACGCCGGCCGGCTACGTCGCCGTCCTCCAGGGGCTGGACCTCGAGGTGAAGGACGGCGAGATGCTCGCGATCATCGGAGCGTCCGGCGTCGGGAAGTCGACGCTGCTCCACGTGCTGGGAACGCTCGACCGCCCCGAGAGCGGACGCGTCGCCCTCGAAGGCGAGGACGTCTTCGCCCTCGACGAACGCCGGCTCCGCGCGTTCAGGAATCGCACCATCGGGTTCGTGTTCCAGTTCCACCATCTGCTCCCCGAGTTCAGCGCCTTGGAGAACGTCGCGATGCCCCTCCTCATCGCGCGGCGCCCGCCGGCGGAGTCCTTCGCCCGGGCGCAGGCGCTGCTGACCGACCTGGGGCTGGGCGAGCGCCTGTCGCATCGCCCGGGAGCGCTGTCGGGCGGAGAGCAGCAGCGCGTCGCCGTGGCCCGCGCGCTGGCGGCCGCGCCGCGCGTCCTCCTGGCCGACGAGCCCACCGGGAACCTGGATTCCGAGACCGGCGCCCGACTCCACGAGCTGCTGCGGCGTCTCAACCAGGAGTGGAAGCTCACCGTGGTCGTGGTGACACACAACGAGCGCCTCGCGGAGGCGTGCGACCGGTCGCTGCGCCTGGCAGACGGCCGCCTGCACGCCGTGGCCGCAAACCAATAGCTGCTAGAATCGGGCGGATGTTCGAGCGGTACACGGAGCGGGCCCGGCGGGTGATCTTCTTCGCCCGCTACGAGGCCAGCCAGCTGGGCAGCAACTCCATCGAGACCGAGCACCTGCTCCTGGGCCTCATCCGGGAAGGCAAGGGCCTGACCTCGCGGCTGTTCAGCAAGAGCCATCTCTCCATGGAGCAGGTCCGGAAGGACATCGAGGGACGCGCCCCGTTCCGGGACAAGGTGTCGACCTCGGTGGACATCCCGCTCTCGGCCGAGTCGAAGCGCGTGCTCTCCTTCGCCTCGGAGGAGGCGGAGCGCATGCTCCACAACTACATCGGCACCGAGCACATCCTGCTCGGGCTGATGCGCGAGGAGAAGTGCGTCGCGGCCCAGCTCCTCGCCGACAAGGGCATGCGTCTCGGGAGCGTGCGCGAGGACATCGTCCAGCTCCTCAACGAGAAGGCGAACGTCGGCAAGGCCAAGGAGACGCCGCTGCTCTCGGAGTTCTCCCGGGACCTCACCGACGCCGCGGCGCGGGGCGCCCTCGACCCGCTGGTCGGCCGCGGCGACGAGCTGCAGCGCATCGTGCAGGTGCTGTGCCGGCGGACGCGCAACAACCCGGTGCTCATCGGCGAGCCCGGGGTGGGGAAGACCGCGCTCGTCGAGGGTCTCGCCAACAAGATCGTCCAGGGCGATGTGCCCGTCTACCTGACGGACAAGCGCATCCTGGCCCTGGACATCTCGCTGATCGTGGCCGGGACCAAGTATCGCGGCCAGTTCGAGGAGCGCCTCAAGACCATCATGCGGGAGCTCACCGAGAGCCGGAACATCGTCATCTTCATCGACGAGCTCCACACCCTGGTCGGCGCCGGCTCGGCCGAGGGCAGCCTGGACGCGGCCAACATCCTCAAGCCGGCGCTCTCCCGCGGGGAGATCCAGTGCATCGGCGCGACGACGCCCGCGGAGTACCGGAAGTACATCGAGAAGGACCGCTCCCTCGAGCGGCGCTTCCAGGCCGTCAAGGTCGCCTCGCCCACCGAGGAGGAGACGATCGAGATCCTCCGGGGCATCAAGGACCGCTACGAGAAGTTCCACCACGTCGGGTACACCGAGGAGGCCCTCGAGGCGGCCGTCTACCAGTCGAACCGCTACATCCCCGACCGCTTCCTGCCCGACAAGGCCATCGACCTCCTCGACGAGGCGGGCAGCCGGGTCAAGCTGCGGGACGCCCAGGTCGACGAGGTGCCGGAGTTCTCGCGCAAGATCCGGGTCGTGGTGGACCGCAACGATCCCTTCGATCGCGGAGCCTTCTTCCGCGACGAGGAGATCGCCCAGCGGGAGAACCTCCAGATCGTCCGGGAGCACTGGGACCTGGCGCCGGCGGTCGTGCGCGAGGTCACGAAGGACGACGTGGACGACGTGGTCTCGCGCTGGACGGGCATTCCGATCACGGCGGTCAAGGAGGAGGAGTCGGCCAAGCTGCTGCGCCTCGAGGAGGACCTCCACAGGCGGGTGATCTCCCAGGACGCGGCCATCGGCGCCGTGGCCCGGGCGATCCGGCGCACCCGGGCCGGCCTCAAGAACCCCAACCGGCCGGTCGGCTCCTTCATCTTCCTCGGCCCGACCGGGGTCGGGAAGACCGAGGTGGCCCGCAGCCTCGCCGCCCTGCTGTTCGGCTCGGAGCGCAACCTCGTGCGTTTCGACATGTCGGAGTACATGGAGAAGCACTCGGTCTCGAAGCTGATCGGCTCCCCGCCCGGCTACGTCGGCCACGAGGAGGGCGGCCAGCTCACCGAGCGAGTCAAGCGCAACCCGTACTCCGTGGTGCTCCTCGACGAGATCGAGAAGGCCCACCCCGACGTGTTCAACCTGCTTCTCCAGGTCTTCGAGGACGGCCACCTCACCGACGGTCTGGGCAACACCATCGACTTCAAGAACACCATCCTCATCATGACCTCGAACATCGGGGCGCGCTTCATCGAGAAGAAGGGGCGCATGGGCTTCACCTCGGGGGAGCCGCGCCAGACCGCCGAGGAGATCACCGAGATGGTGATGGGCGAGGTGAAGCGCACCTTCAACCCCGAGTTCATCAACCGCATCGACGAGATCATCGTCTTCGAGGCCCTGACCGAGGAGGACCTCGCGCTCATCACGCGGCTCCTGGTGGGCCAGCTCTCGGAGAACCTCGCGCGCAAGGACATCGAGATCGCGATCCGCGACGAGGGCGTCCAGTGGATCCTGCGCAAGACGGCGCCCGAGCGGGCGTACGGCGCGAGGCCCCTGCGCCGGGCGATCCAGCGCTTCATCGAGGACACCCTCTCCGAGGCGTTCATCCGGGGCCAGGTGCAACCAGGCCGGCGCATCGAGGTCGGGGTCGAGGGGAGCGTCCTCTTCTACTGGCAGGACGGGCGGGGCGGAGCGCTGGCGTCGTGAGATGGGTTCCCGAGCTCGCCCGGGCGGCGCTCGTCGCCGCCGCGCTGGCGCTGCCGCGCGCCGCGGGCGCCCAGGAGCCCGTCGCCGACGCGCCCCTCGTGGAGCGCGTGGAGATCCTGAGGAACCAGTACCTGCAGACGGAGACGCTGCTCTACTACGTCTCGACCAAGCCCGGCGAACGCTACGACGAGGTCCGTGTCCGCGAGGACTTCCGGCGGCTGTGGGACACCGGCTTTCTCGACGACCTGCTCCTGGACGTTCGGGACGGCGAGAAGGGCAAGGTCGTGACATTCGTGGTCCGGGAGCGCCGACGCATCCAGATCGTGGACTACCGCGGCAGCAAGGAGATGACCACGACGGCGATCGAGGATGCGTTGAAGGAGAAGGACGCGCTGATCCGGATCGACACCTTCTACGACCCCGGGAAGGCGAAGCGGGTGGAGGAGGTGATCGTGCAGTCCCTGAAGGAGAAGGGCCTGAGCTTCGCGAGCGCGAAGCACGAGACGAAGTCCGTCGGTGCGGCGGGGCTGCAGCTCTCCTTCGTGATCGACGACGGGCCCAAGAGCAAGGTGAAGGAGATCGTCTTCACCGGGAACGAGGTGTTCTCCGACGGGAAGCTGCGCGGGGCCATGAAGAAGATCAAGGAATCGGGCTTCTTCAACCTGACCTGGATCAACGGCAAGAACAAGTTCAGCGACGAGAAATGGGCGGAGGACCAGGAGAAGCTGAGGGAGCACTACCTCAACCACGGCTACGTGCAGGCGACGGTCGGGCAGCCGACCCTCACGTACACCGACGGCAAGTCGGGGTTCCTCAAGAAGAAGCCGGTGAAATGGGTGAAGGTCGACATCCCCGTCACCGAGGGGGAGCAGTACCGGGTGGGGGAGGTGGGCTTCGAGGGCCTCACGGTCTTCAAGGAGGACGCGGTCCGCGACCTGTTCAAGCTGCAGACGGGGGACGTGTACAACGACTCGAAGCTGAAGAAGGGGTACTCGAAGCTCAGCGAGATCTACGGCTCGGTGGGGTACTTCCAGATGACGGGGTTCACGAAGCGGAAGCCGGATACGGAGCGGAAGGTGGTGGACCTCGTCCTGACGATGGAGGAGGACAAGAAGTACTACGTCGGCAAGATCCGGTTCACCGGCAACGAGACCACGCGGGACAAGGTCATCCGGCGCGAGATCTACCTGAACGAGGCGGACGTGTTCAACACCGAGGCGCTCAAGCTGACGCTCAGGAGGATCAACCAGCTCGGCTACTTCAAGCCGATGGAGGCGCCGCCGGAGATCACCCAGACGCCGGGCAAGGAGGATCATCTGGATCTGACGTTCAAGGTGGAGGAGCAGAACCGGAACCAGTTCACCTTCGGCGGCGGCGTCTCGGGCCTCGAGGGCACGTTCATCAACGCCAGCTTCGCCACCTCCAACTTCCTCGGGCTCGGAGAGACGCTGTCGGTCTACGCCCAGAGCGGCAGGCGCACCAAGAACTACCAGCTCTCGATCACCGAGCCCTACTTCCTCGACCGCCCGATCACCCTGGGCGCCGACATCTTCAAGCGCAAGATCCGCTACGAGAGCTTCGGCACCTTCGTGGGCTACACCCAGGAGGGGACGGGCGGCGGCGTCACGACCGGCATGCCGGTGGGCCGCTTCAGCCGTGTCTTCCTGAACTACGGCTTCGAGGAGATCAAGATCTCGGGGCTCACGACGAGCACCAGCACCACGACCGACGGCTCGCCCCTCTACAACCCGTCGTTCTTCGGGGCGGAGACGAACCGCACCGAGAGCCGGGTCACGCCGTCCATCGTCCACAACACCGTGGACAGCCCGTTCACGCCGCGCTCGGGCAGGAAGCTGAGCGTGAGCCTCCAGGTTGCGGGCGGGCCGCTCGGCGGCACGGTCGACTACTTCCGCCCCACGATCGAGGGCGTGCTCTATCTCCCGCACACCCGGAAGACGGCCCTGGGCCTGCGCCTCGAGGGCGCGTTCATCACCGCCTTCGGCGACACGCGGACGCTGCCCTACTATCAGCGCTTCTTCCTGGGCGGCGAGACCCAGATCCGGGGCGTGAACATCCGCACCGTGGGCCCCGTGGACTCCTTCAACCGGGCCCTGGGCGGGAACAAGTACGCCTTGTTCAACGCCGAGTACTACTTCGACGTCTTCGGACCGCTGCGCTTCCTGCTCTTCTACGACGCCGGGCAGGCCTTCCTGGAAGGCGAGCCCATCGACATCAAGGAGTTCCGCACCTCGACGGGGGTCGAGCTGCGGTTCTTCATGCCCGTGATCAACGTTCCCTTCCGCCTGATATACGCCTGGAACCCCCAGCGGGACCCCTTCCAGGAGAAGTCGACCTTCAAGTTCGCCGTTGGCACCACCTTCTAAGGAGAAGACATGAGAAAGACGTACCTGCCCATCCTGATCCTGACCCTCGCCGCTCCTCTGGCGCCTGCCCAGGAGACGGCGGCGCCTGCGGCCAAGCCCGAGAGGGGTCCCCGCCTGGCCGTGATCAACATGGAGCGCATCTACGCGGAAAGCCTGCTCGGCAAGAGCTACGCGAAGCGGCTCGAGGAGCTCAAGAACGAGATCGACGCCGAGGGCCAGAAGAAGCAGGCCGATCTCAACAAGATCGACGCCGCCATCAAGGCGCTCCAGGAGGAGCTCGAGAAGCAGGGCGGCGTCATGTCCCCGGAGGCCGTCGAGAAGAAGACCGCCGAGCTGAAGAAGAAGCAGCGCGACCGCCAGGCCTTCGTCGAGGACGGCCAGGGGGAGATCCAGCGCATGCGCGAGCGGGCCCAGCAGCAGGCCCAGGCGTACGAGAACGAGTTCGGCGTGAAGATCCGTCCGCACATCGAGGCGGTTGTGAAGGAGAAGTCGATCGACATCCTCCTCGACAGCCGGGTCGTCGTGAGCGCGACGAAGGAGACGGACGTCTCCCTCGACGTGATCAACCGCTCGAACGACGCCGAGAAGGCGGCGAAGCCCGCGGCGGCCGCAGCGCCGCCCAAGCCGGCCGCGCCGGCCGCGCCCGCCCCGGCCGCCCCCACTCCCGCGCCGACTCCGACGCCGAACCCGTAGGCGCCGATCCGAGGCCCGAGGCCCCGAGCGGGCGACCGCCCGGGGCCCGGCCCGGGAGCCGCGCAAGAGCCGAATGATCGACATCGGCCGCCTGGTCCAGCAGATACCGACGCACTACCCGTTCGTGCTCCTCGACCGCGTCGTGGAGCACGACCGGTCGCGGGGGCTCGTCGCCGTCAAGGCCGTGACCGGCTCCGAGGACTTCTTCGAGGGGCACTTTCCCGGCGCGCCGGTCAGGCCCGGCGTCCTGATCATGGAGTGCCTGGCTCAGGCGGCCGGCGTCTGGCTCCTCGACAAGGCAGGGGACCCGCGGCGCCTGGAGGTCGTGGTCGTGGGCATCGACGACGCGAAGTTCCGCCGCCCGGTCGTGCCCGGGGACCTGCTGCGCCTCGAGGTGGGCCTGCTGCACCGCCGCGGCGACCTGTGCCGCTTCGAGGGCGTCGTCCGCGTGGCTGACAGCCGCGTGGCCGAGGCCCGCCTGCTGCTGCAGGTGCGAGAGAGCCCGGCGGCCCTCGTGGACGCCACGGCGCGCGTCGCCCCAGGCGCGGTGCTGGGCAAAGGAGTGCGGATCGGTCCTTACGCGGTCGTGGGGCCCGAGGTTCGCATCGGGGCCCGCAGCGTGATCGACGCTCACGCCGTGATCGAGGGCGACACGGAGCTGGGCGAGGACAACCGCGTCTTCTCGTTTGCATCGGTGGGCCGCGTGCCCCAGGACCTGAAGTTCCGGGGCGAGCACTCCGTCCTCAGGATCGGGCACCGCAACGTCGTCCGCGAGTGCGTCACCATCCACGTGGGCACCCGTGGCGGCGGAGGGATCACGTCCATCGGCGACGACAACCTGCTGATGGCCTACGCCCACGTCGCCCACGATTGCAGGGTCGGGAACCACACGATCCTCGCCAACGGCGCGACGCTCGCGGGACACGTCGTGGTCGAGGACCACGCGACGGTGGGAGCCTACTCGGGCATCCACCAGTTCTGCCGCGTCGGCCGGCACTCCTTCGTGGGCGGGTTCACGGTCGCCACCAAGGACGTCCTGCCCTTCTCGAAGACCGTGGGGAACCGGGCCTGCATCTATGGGCTGAACGTCGTGGGCCTGCGGCGGCGTGGCTTCTCCCCGGAGACGATCGCCGCGCTTCGTCAGGCCTACCGGACGCTTCTGCAGAGCCGTCTCAACACCTCCGAGGCCGTGCGGCACCTCGAGGCGGAGGGCGCCGCCGCCGTGCCCGAGGTCCGCACGCTCGTGGAGTTCATCCGCACGTCGAGGCGCGGCGTGGTGCTGAGGCGCCGCGGGCGCCTCGCCGACGACGAGGGCGAGGAGGAGTAGCGCGCGTGGCCGGGCCGCTCGGCATCATCGCCGGCAACGGGCGCTTCCCCTTCCTGGTGGCCGCGGCGGCGCGCCGGGCCGGGCGGCGCGTGGTGGTGGCGGCGATCAAGGAGGAGGCGGCGCCCGAGATCGCACAGGCCGGCGACGAGGTCCACTGGCTGGGTCTCGGCCAGCTCGGCCGCTGCATCGAGGTGCTGCAGGCGGCCGGGGTGGCGGAGGCCGTCATGGCCGGCCAGGTCAAGCACCGCCAGATCTTCTCGGACGTCGTGCCCGACCTGAAGCTCATGGGGGTGCTGGCGAGACTGGCCTTCAAGAACACGGACAGCCTGATCGGGGGCGTGGCCGATGCGCTGGAGCGCGAGGGCATCCGCCTGCTCCCGTCGGTCGCGCTGCTCGAGGACCAGCTGGCGACGGCGGGCTCGATGACCCGCCGGCGGCCCGGCGTCGAAGAGGCGAAGGACGTCGAGTACGGGGCGAAGGCAGCCCGAGGTCTCGCGGCCCTGGACCTCGGGCAGACGGTGGTCGTCAAGGACCGCGCCGCCGTCGCGCTCGAGGCCATGGAAGGGACCGACGAGACGATCCGGCGAGCGGGCCGCATCGCGGGGCCGGGCTGCAGCGTCGTGAAGGTGGCCAAGCCGAGGCAGGACCTGCGCTTCGACGTGCCGGTCGTCGGCCGAGGGACCGTCGCCGCGATGCTCGAGGCCGGCGCGCGCGTACTGGCGGTCGACGCCGGCAAGACGCTCGTGATCGACCGGGCCGAGGTGGTTCGGGAAGCCGATGCGGCGGGCATCGCCCTCGTCGGTCTCGTGGCGTGAGCGAGGTCCGGACGGCCGTGGTCGGCGTCGGCGCACTCGGGCAGCACCACGCCCGCGTCTTTGCGTCGCTTCCGGGCTGCCGCCTGGGCGGCGTGTACGACGTCGATCCCCGGCGGGCCAAGGAAGTCGCAGACCGGCACGGCGCGCCGGTGCTCGAGCGGCTGCGCGACGTGATCGGAGCCGCGGACGCGGTCTCGGTCGCCGTCCCGACCGTGGATCACCACCGGGTCGCCCGGGCCCTCCTCGAGGCGGGCAAGGACGTCCTCGTCGAGAAGCCCATCGCAACCACGCTGGAGGAGGCCGACGACCTGATCCGCGTGGCCGGCGGGCGGCGCGCGGTCCTGCAAATCGGCCACATCGAGCGCTTCAACCCGGCGACCGACGTGCTGCGCGCCGCGACCCGGGATCCTCGGTTCATCGAGGTACACCGCCTCGGGTCCTTCTCGGCGCGCAGCCTCGACATCGACGTCGTGCTCGACCTGATGATCCACGATCTCGACATCGTGCTGGCCCTGGACGGCTCGGAGCCCCTTCAGGTGGACGCGGTCGGCGTGCCCGTCCTCACTCCGCGCGTGGACATCGCCAACGTTCGCCTCCGCTTCCGATCGGGCCTCATCGCGAACCTTACCGCCAGCCGCGTCTCGGCGGAGAAGGTGCGGAAGTTCCGGGTCTTCTTCCCGCGGACCTACATCTCCGTGGACTTCGCCGCCCAGGAGACCCAGGTCTATCGGCTCGTGGCAGGGCCGGGCGGTGCTCCGGACATCGCCGTGGAGCGGACGGCCGCCCCCGGCGAGGAGCCCCTGAAGCGACAGCTCGCCGCCTTCCTCGACGCGGTCCGGACGAGAGGCGCTCCGGTCGTGTCGGGCCTGGACGGCCGTCGGGCCCTGGCCCTGGCTCAAACGATTCTGGTTAGAATGAACTCGACGGCCTGACGGGCGGGAATCGTCTATATGTGGCACCATAACCTGAGGCACCCCCAGTGCTAGGGTGAATGGTTGGACAGGGCCGTCGGGCCTGTGGTAGGCTTTGCGGCTCTGGTCCCACGAGGTGGACCGGTAGTGGAGAGGATCGATACCCGCCAGGGCTTCCTGATCTCGGCCCTGGTACACCTCGGCATCATCATGGTGGTTGCCAGCCGGCCGGCCACGGCCACGAAGTCCGCTGCCGAGACCCCGGCGGAGCCCCTCCGGGTTGCCCAGCGCGTCTTCCTCCCCCCGCCAGAGGTCCTGAGGCGCCTCGCCCCGATTCCGCCGCGACCGGCTCCTGCTCCCCGCCCTCCGGCTCCGCTGCCGCCCTCGGCGAGGGACCGGATCAGCATCGGCCCGCCCGTGCAGGCTCGCCAGAAGGGTCCGCTGATCCTGCGGCGCGACGAGGATCTCACCCAGGTTCCCAAGGGACGGCCGGACGCGGTCCCACAGGCCGCCACCCCACCGCCGCCTGCGGCAACGCCCGAGCCAGCTCGTTCCGCCGGCGTGACGACACCCGGGAGTCCCGGCCTGAGGCTGCCGCCGGGTCTCGGCAACCAGCCCAAGGGATCGGAGGGCGACCTCGGAAAGCCCGGGGCGAGCCGCCCCTCGATCGCCGGATCGCTTCGGAACTTCGAGCAGCGCCTGCAGCAGGCCACGGGTCCGCTGGGGCTCGATTCCGGCACGGGGCAGAGGATCGCGGGCCTCTTCTTCGATCCCCAGGGCGCGGACTTCACCGTCTGGGTCAACCACTTCCGCGTCGAGGTCTACAACAACTGGATCATGCCGCAGCCGGCGCAGCTCGGAGTCAAGGGCCACGTCGACATCACGTTCACGGTCGATCGCGCCGGAAGCATGACCGACGTCAGGATCCTCAAGTCCTCCGGAACGCCCGCCCTCGATCGCGCCGCGCAGCACGCCCTGGTCAGTGCGCGTCTGCTGCCGCTGCCCAGCGACTTCGCGCCGGCGACGCTCACCATACAGGTCAGCTTCTTCTACAACGAAGGGCCCACCGGGTCTTGAGGGCCCACCGGTTGAGGGACCGGCCCGCAGCGACGTTCGTCGCCGCGGTCGCGGCGACGCTCGCGCTGGTCGTGAGCTGTCGCACCGTGCCCAAGCGCCCCGTGGCCGCGGCGCCCGCCGCGTTCGCCCCCGAGGCCGAGCTGATGCAGCCCGTGATCCGCGTGGCGGTGGCGACCGACGCATCCCGGGTGTCGATCGGCGCGGAGTCTGGGATCCGCGTCCTCGTGCGGACCCTCGACGCGGCGCCGGGTCGGCTCGAGCTGCCGATCGCGACGTTCCGGAGGAGCGGCGCCGCCACGGCGGCGTCCCACCTCTTCCGCGTCCAGGTGGCCAGCCTGGCCGACGAGCGCATGGCCCGGGAGATGGCGGACCGCGCCCGCGCGGCCTCGCGCGAGGCGGCGACCGTGGCGTGGAACGAGGCGACGCAGACGTTCCAGGTGCGGGCCGGAGCCTTCGACAGCCGCGAGGGCGCAAGCGGACTCGCCCGACGGCTCGGCGAGAGCGGGTTCGCAGGCGCCTGGGTCGTCGAGGAGGTGCGCGCCGCGGCGGGGGCGGGGATCACACTGCTGGAGAACCGCGAGGAGATGGCCTTCGCGACGATCGTTCCGGCGAAGCCCGGCGAGGCGCTCACCGTCGACTCGGTGCCCTATCGCGGCTTCCTCGAGATCCGGCCTGGCGACGGCGCGGCGCTCACGGTGGTCAACGTCGTCCACATGGAGGACTACCTCAAGGGCGTCGTCCCCAACGAGCTGTCCCCGGCAGCGTTCCCGCAGCTCGAGGCGCTGAAGGCGCAGGCCGTCGCGGCTCGCACCTACGCGATCCGCAACAAGGGGCAGTTCGAGGCGAAGGGCTACGACCTGTGCGCCACGCCGGCCTGCCAGGTCTATCGCGGGAAGTCCACCGAGAGCCCGCTCTCGGACCGCGCGGTGGACGAGACGCGCGGCCTCGTGGCCGAATGGCAAGACCTGCCCATCGACGCGCTCTACACCTCGACCTGCGGCGGGCACACCGAGGACGGCTCGAACATGTTCGAGGGCGACGGCGAGCCCTACCTCAAGGGCGTGATCTGCGCCCCGGAGCGCAAGGCGTCCGGGGAGATCCGCACCACGGCGCCGACCCGCGCCATCGGCGACGAGGAGGGCCTGAGCCGCGACGTCGCGCTGCTGGTCGCGCTCGACGTGGTCGACGGCAAGGCCTATTCGGTGGCGGGGGTGAAGGGCGGCGCGACCGAAGGAGACCTCCGGGACTGGACCGCGCGGCTTCTCGAGGCGTTGCGCCGCAAGGGGTGCGACAGCGCCGCGGCCGACGGAGTGTCCCGCCGCGCAGCGTTCTTCCAGCACCTGGTCACGTCGCTGTGCTGGGAGGAGCGCGGCCGGCGGCTCCTGGCGCCCGAGGACGAGAGCTTCCTGCTCCGGCTCGAGGACGCCGAGACGCTGAGGACGCCCGCCGAGCGCCTGGCCGCGGCAGTGCTGCTCCAGGAGGGCGTGATCTCGCCCTTCTCCGACAACACGTTGCGGGGCGACGATCCCGTCACGCGTACGCAGGCGTTGCGCGCGCTGGCGCGCGTGGCGGAGAAAGCGGGGGCGCCGGGCCTGGTGCGGGCCGAGGTGGACGCCGTCGGCCCGGAGGGGCTGCGCGTCCGCACGGCGGATGGCGGAACCGAGTCCATGCGCCTCGACCCGGCGGTTCGTCTGTTCCGCTCCCTGGACGGCAGCCGCGCCGCCGTGTCGGAGCTGCAGCTCGTCGGGGGAGACAAGGTGGGCTACGTGCTCCACGCCGGCGGGGTGGCGTTCCTCGAAGCGGAGCAGAGCCGCCTGGGCGCCGCCGCGGACCGCAGCTCACGGTACTACCGCTGGGAAGTCCGCCTCACCCCCGCCGAGGTCGAGAAGGCGCTGGCCCGCTACGGCTCCGTGGGCCGCGTGCGCGACGTGGCGATCCGCAGGAACGGCGTCTCGGGGCGTGTCGTCGAGCTGGTCGTGCTCGGCACGAGCGGGGAAATGCTGCTGAAGGGCCTGAAGATCCGATGGGCCCTGGGCCTGCGGGAGAACCTGTTCGTCGTGGATCGCGAGCGCGATCCCAAGGGCGGCGTGGCGCGCTTCGTCTTCACCGGCAAGGGTTGGGGCCACGGCGTCGGCCTGTGCCAGGTGGGCGCCTACGGCATGGCCCAGGCGGGCGCAACCTACGACCAGATCGTCCGACACTACTACTCCGGCGTGGAGATCTCCAGGGCGTATTGAGCGCAGGCACCCCCATCGCGGGCCGTCGGGAATCCTGCTAAAATCCTCGGCGACCTAGAGATCCATGGCCACGACGCTGCCGAAGGCCTTCGAGGGGTTCGCCGTCCCGGGGGGACTCAGGGGACAGCTCGCGCAGCTCCCGCTGCCCGACATCCTCCAATGGCTCAGGACCTCCGCCTCCACTGGCGTCCTGACCCTCGTCTCGGGAGGCGCGCGCAAGGCGCTCTACGTCAAGCAGGGCCGGGTCGTGTTCGCGTCCAGCAACCTGCCGAACGACCGGCTCGGAGAGATCCTGATCCGCGAGGGCAAGATCACCGTCGAGGAATACGACCTCTCGATCCGCGCCATCTCCAAGGGGAAGCGCCAGGGGAAGGCCCTCGTCGAGCTGGGCGCGCTGTCGCCCAAGGACCTCTGGGAGGGCATCCAGTTCCAGGTCCGAGAGATCGTCTTCAGCGTCTTCCAGTGGGAGGACGGGCAGTTCCACTTCGAGGAGTCGAACCTCCCCGAGAAGGAGCGCATCACCGTGGACGTGGACATCCTGGACTTGATCCTCGCGGGGATCCGCCGCATCGACGCGAACGGCCCGGTGCAGGCGCGCTACCCCAAGAGCGACGTGCTGCTGGAGCGCCTGGCCAGCGACGGACAGCTTCCCCTCGAGCCCTACGAAGGCCACGTGCTGAACCTCGTCGACAGCGAGCGCAGCGTGCTCGAGATCTGCCGCGAGAGCGAGATCGGCGACAACGAGACCCTGAAGGTACTCTACGCGCTCCTGTGCGCCGGCGTGCTGCGGGCCAAGGGGAAGAAGGTCCACGCCCTCGACCAGGACTTCATCCCCGAGGATTCCGTCCACACGGTGCTCTCGAGCTTCAACCAGATGTACTCCTACATCTTCCGATACATGGTGCGCGAGGTCGGGCCCATCGCCGAGAACGTCCTCGAGAAATACCTGGGCGGGCTCCGGGAGACGCGCAAGGACGTGTTCGGCAGCGTCAGGCTGCAGAAGGACGGATCCCTCGACGCGGCCATTCTCGAGAAGAACCTGAACCGATTCCCCGAGGAGCAGCGCCGCAGCCTGCTCGTGGACGGGCTCAACGAGCTGCTCTACGCGGAGCTCCTCGCCGTGAAGCGCACCCTCGGCGCGGAACACGAGGCCACGATCATCAAGGCCCTGCGCGACCGCTGACGGCCGACGGCCAGGACGACCACGGAGTACACGGAGAGGCCCGGAGAGGTCACAGAGCAACTGGGATGCCGACAGCACTCCTCTCTCTGTGTCTCCGAGCCCTCTCTGTGCTCTCGGTGGTTTTCCGGACCGTGGGTGGTTTGTGATGCAGCCCACGCGCAGCCAGATCCGGGGCGCGGCGATCCTCCTGTTCCTCGCGATACTGTTCGTGGCGTGGCGGCTCTCGAGCGTGCGCTGATCGCGATCGTCGGGCCGACGGCGTCGGGGAAGAGCGCTCTCGCGCTCGAGCTCGCCCAGGCCCTCGATGGCGAGATCGTCTCCTGCGACAGCCTGCAGGTGTTCCGCGGCCTGGACGTCGGGAGCGCGAAGCCGACTGCCGCCGAGCGGGCCCTGGTCCCGCACCACCTGCTCGACGTCGCCGAGCCCGACCAGGACTTCTCCGCGGCGGAGTACGCGCGCCTCGCCCGGGCGGCCGTTCGCGACGTCGTCGCGCGCGGCCGCCTGCCCCTCGTCGTGGGCGGCACGGGGCTGTACCTGCGGGCGCTCCTGAGCGGGCTCTTCCCGGGCCCGTCCCGGGACGCCGCTTTCCGGCAACGGGTCGAGGCCCTGGCGGAGCGCCTGGGCCGCGCGCGGGTCCATGCCTGGCTGCGCCGGGTGGACCCGAGCGCCGCGGCGCGGATCTCGCCCGAGGATCTCGTTCGGGTGGTGCGCGCGCTCGAGGTCTATCGGGCCACGCGGATCCCGATCTCAAAGCACCACGCCTCCTCGACCGAAGCGCTCACGGGCGTGCAGGCCAGGGTGTTCGGCATCGACCTCCCGCGGGACGCCCTGCGCGCGCGGGTCCAGGCCCGCACCGATGCCATGTGGGCCGGGGGGCTGCTGGAGGAAACGCGATCCCTGCTGGATCGCTTCCCGAACGGCGCGCGGCCGCTTCGAGCCATCGGCTACCGGCAGGCGGTCGCGGTCGTGCGCGGAGAGCTGGATCTCGCCGCGGCGCGGCGTGATATGGTCACGACCACGATGCAGTACGCCAAGCGGCAGCGGACATGGTTCCGCCATCAGGCGGACGTCGCCTGGTTCGACGCGTCGGACGCCGCGGGAAGGGCCATTCGAGCCTGGCTGGAGGCGCGCGGTTGACGCCCCGGGGACCGTTCGGCCGGGCCATCGTCGTGGTCTGCGACGGGCTCGGTGTCGGGGCGGCGCCGGACGCGGCCGCCTTCGGAGACGAGGGCAGCGACACCCTGGGCCACGTCCTGGCCTCGCGCCGCGTCGCGATCCCGAACCTGACCGCGCTCGGCCTGGGCAACCTCACCCCGACCTTCGAAGGCGCGCGGTGGGCGCGAACGGACGGGGCGTACGGCAAGATGGCCGAGGGGAGCGCCGGGAAGGACACCGCCACCGGGCACTGGGAGATGATGGGCCTGCTCACGCCGAAGCCCTTCCGCACCTACCCCGCGGGCTTCCCGCCCGAGATCGTGAGGCCGTTCGAGGAGCGGATCGGCCGCCGGGTGCTGGGGAACAAGGCGGCATCGGGGACGGAGATCCTCAAGGAGCTCGGCGAGGAGCATCTCCGCACGGGCTCGCCGATCCTGTACACCTCCGGCGACAGCGTGTTCCAGGTCGCGGCGCACGAGGAGCTGATCCCGCCCGAGGAGCTCTACCGCATCTGCCGGATCGGCTACGAGATCGCGTGCGAAGGCCACGGAGTCTGTCGCGTGATCGCCCGGCCCTTCGTCGGCCGCACGGCGGCCGAGTTCAGGCGCACGCCCAACCGCCGCGACTTCCCGGTGCCGCCGGCCGGCGACACGCTGCTCGACCGCCTGGCGCGCGCCGGCTGGCAGGTGTTCGGCGTGGGGAAGATCGAGGACATCTTCACCGGCCGGGGGATCACCGGGGCCGTCCACACGAAGTCCGACGAGCACGGTGTCGACGAGACGCTGGCGGCCATGGACCGCATCGAGCGCGGGCTGATCTTCACGAACCTGGTCGACTTCGACACCCTCTACGGGCACAGGAACGACGTGCCCGGGTACGCGGCCAACCTCGAGGCGCTCGACCGCCGCCTGCCGGAGGTCTTCGCCAGGATGCGGCCGGACGATGTGTTCGTCCTGACGGCCGACCACGGCTGCGACCCGGCGGACGCCTCGACGGACCACACGCGCGAGAACGTGCCGCTCCTCGTCCGAGGCAGTCGGGTCAGGCCGGGAACCGACCTGGGCCTGCGCTCGACCTTCGCCGACCTCGGGGCGACGCTCGGGGAGAACTTCGGCCTGGAGGCGATGCCCGATGGCACGTCCTTCCTCCGCGACATCGCGTAAACCCTTGACGAATCAAGGGGAATGAGTAAAATCAAGGGTTTGAGCGCCGACCCGATGCTCGTGATACACGTCGTCAAGATCCCCGAAGAGGGGCTGCCGGTCGACTGCGCCCTGGAAACGGGGGAGGTTCACCTCGAGGGCGAGGACAGCTTCCACCTCGAGGCGGGCGGCCGGGTGAAAGCGCTCGCCGAGAAGGGCGAGGACGACGCGGTCCACGTGCGGGGGCACCTCTCGGCCCGGCTCGGTGTGGACTGCTCGCGCTGCCTCGAGCGCTTCCTCTTCCCCGTGGAGCAGGCGCTCGATCTCTTCTACCTGCCGCGCCTGGCGCAACAGGAGGAAGAGGAGGACGTCGAGCTCCAGGATCGCGAGCTGGTGGTGGCCTACTACGCCGCCGGCCGCATCGACCTGGGCGAGGCGCTGCGGGAGCAGCTCTTCCTCGCCCTGCCGATGAAGCGGCTGTGCCGGGAAGACTGCCGGGGGCTCTGCCCGGTGTGCGGAGCCAACCGCAACCAGACGGGATGCGGATGCGCCCTTCCCGACGATCACGTCTCGCCCTTCGCCAGGCTCCTGGGGAAGGGAAACGCGTAAGGAGAACCCAGGAGGACCATGCCGAATCCCAAGAGGCGCCATTCCAAGGCCCGCCGCGACAGCCGGCGGGCGCACGACCACCTGAAGAGCCCCGGCCTCAGCCTCTGCCCGAACTGCCACGAGCCGAAGCTGCCGCACCGGGTGTGCCCGCACTGCGGGTACTACAAGGGCAGGCCGGCGATCGGCGTCGAGGAAGCCTGAGTCCGGAAGCCCTGGCGACCCGCGTGGCCGTGGACGCCCTCGGCGGCGACTACGGGCCGCGCGTCGTCGTGGAGGGCTGCGTCCAGGCCGTCCGCGAGCAGGGAGTCCGCGCCCTCCTGGTCGGGCCGCAGGCCATCGTCCGCGAGGAGCTGCGGCGCGCGGGGGGCGAGGGCCCGGGGGTCGAGGTGATCGACGCGCCCGACGCGGTCGGGATGGCCGAGCCGGTCACGCGGGCCACGCTCAAGAAGCGCTCCTCGATCCAGGTCGCGATCGAGCTGCTGCGCGACGGCAAGGCCGACGCGTTCTTCTCGGCCGGGAACACCGCGGCGTGCTGGACGATCGCCAAGCTGGTGCTCGGGACCCTCGAGGAGGTGGACCGGCCCGCCCTGGCCGCCATCGTGCCCAACGTGTCCGGGTTCACCGTGCTCCTCGACGTGGGGGCCAACGCCAGCTGCAAGGCGCGCCACCTCGAGGAGTTCGCGATCATGGGGAAGATCTACACGCGGGCGGTGCTCCACACGCCCAACCCGCGGGTGGGTCTCATGAGCATGGGGGAGGAGGCGACGAAGGGCAACGAGCTGGTCAAGGAGGTCCACGAGGTCCTCAAGGGCTCGAGCCTGAACTTCATCGGGAACGTCGAGGGCCACGAGGTCTTCAACGGCAAGGTGGACGTGATCGTGATGGACGGCTTCACCGGGAACGTGGTGCTGAAGGCGAGCGAAAGCCTCGCCGAGTCGATGTTCCACCTGATCAAGGAAGAGATCACGCGGACGCCGCTCCGCAAGCTCGGGGCGTGGCTGGCGCGGGGCGCGTTCCGGGCCGTGCAGCACAAGACCGATCCGTCCGAGTACGGCGGTGCTCCGCTGCTCGGAGTGCGGGGCTGCTGCGTCATCGGCCACGGCCGCTCCGACGCCACGGCCATCCGGCAGGGCATTCGCGCCGCCGCCGAGTTCTTCACGAGCGGGGTCAACGCGAAGATCGAGGCCGAGGTCAAGGCGCTCGCCCTGCGCGAGCCGGCGCCGGCGGTGGAGAAGGCTTGAAGACGGCTCTCGTGTTCCCCGGCCAGGGCTCGCAGAAGGTCGGCATGGGGCGGGCCCTGCACGACGCCTTCCCGGAGAGCCGGGCCGTCTTCGACGGCGCCGACGGCGCCCTGGGCTTCTCCATCTCGCGGCTCTGCTTCGAAGGGCCGGCCGAGGATCTGCAGCTCACCGCGAACACGCAGCCCGCGATCCTGACGGCGAGCGTCGCCGCCTTCCAGGCGCTGCGGGCCCGCGGCCTGCAGGCCGACGGCGTGGCGGGTCACAGCCTCGGCGAGTACTCGGCCCTCGTCGCGGCCGGGACTCTGTCCCTTGGGGACGCGGTCCGGGCCGTGCGCAAGCGCGGGCAGTACATGCAGGAGGCGGTGCCGCTGGGCGAGGGCGCCATGGCGGCGATCCTCGGCCTGGACCTCGACGCGACGCGCGCGGCCTGCGACGAAGCGGCGCAGGGCCAGGTCGTGGCGCCCGCCAACATCAACTCGCCGGGCCAGATCGTCATCGCGGGGCACGCGGCTGCGGTCGAACGGGCCTCGGAGGCCTGCCGAAGGCGGGGCGCGAAGCGCGCGGTCCCCCTGCCGGTGTCGGCTCCCTTTCATTGCGCTCTCATGGAGCCGGCCCGGGTGCGCCTCGAGCCGGACCTCCGGGAGATCGACTTCGCCGATCCGGCCGTGCCGCTGTACAACAACGTGGACGCGGCGCCCGTCCGGAGCGCGGACGCCTGCCGCGACGGCCTGCTCCGCCAGGTCTCGGGCGCGGTGCGGTGGCAGGAGCTCGTCGAGCGCATGGCGCGCGACGGCTTCGACACCTTCGTCGAGGTGGGGCCGGGCAACGTGCTCTCCGGGCTCGTGAGGAAGATCGCGAAGGGAGTGCGCGTGCTCAGCGTCGAAGACCCGGAGTCGCTCGAGCGAGCGGCGACCGCCCTGGGCGCCGCGCGGACGGAGGCGTGATGGGCTCGCTCACCGGCAGGGTGTCCGTGGTGACGGGAGCCTCGAGGGGGATCGGGCGGGCCCTGGCGAAGGCGCTGGCCGCCGAGGGCTCCACCGTGCTGCTCGGCGCGCGGGACGAGGCCCGGTTGAAGGATGCCGTGGACGAGATCGGGGCGGCCGGCGGCACGGCAGCCGCGCTCGCCCTCGACATCGCGTCTCGCAGCTCCGTTGCCGCGGCCTTCGAGAAGGTGCTCGCCGAGCACGGGCGCATCGACCACCTCGTCAACAATGCCGGCATCACGCGCGACGGCCTCCTGCTGCGGATGAAGCCGGAGCAGTGGGACGAGGTGGTCGCCACGAACCTCACGGGGGCGTTCCACTGCACGCAGGCGGCCCTCAAGCCGATGCTCAAGGCGCGTTACGGCCGGATCGTGAACATCACGTCGGTGGTGGGGCTCATGGGGAACGCCGGGCAGGCCAACTACGCCGCCAGCAAGGCCGGCGTGATCGGCTTCACCAAGGCGGTCGCCCGCGAGGTCGCGACCCGCGGCATCACGGTGAACGCCGTCGCGCCGGGGTTCATCGAGACCGACATGACCGCGGCCATGACGGACAAGGCCCGGGAAGCGGTGGCATCGAGCATTCCGATGGAGAGGATCGGAAGGCCCGAGGACGTCGCCGGGGCCGTCGTGTTCCTGGTCTCCGACGCCGCGGGCTACGTCACCGGCCAGGTGCTCGCGGTGGACGGCGGCTTCCACATGTAGAATTGCCGGACGTTGGGACGAACCAACCTGAGGGGGAGTGGACGACTCCCCGGAGGAGCCTGATGGAGCCTGTTGCGGATCGCGTCAAGAAGATCATCGTGGACCAGCTCGGCGTGGAGGAGGAGCTCGTCACCCCCGAGGCGTCCTTCGTGGACGACCTGGGCGCGGACAGCCTGGACACGGTGGAGCTCGTGATGGCCCTCGAGGAGGAGTTCGGGATCGAGATCCCCGACGAGGACGCCGAGAAGATCACGAAGGTCAAGGAAGCCGTCGACTATATCGAGAAGCACGGGCCGAAGAAGTAACTTGTCGGAAGAGCGCAGGGTCGTCGTGACCGGGCTGGGGATGGTGTCCCCGCTCGGCAACGACGTCGAGACCACGTGGCAGGGACTCCTGGCCGGCCGCTCCGGCGTGGGGGCCATCACGCTCTTCGACGCGTCCCAGCACGCGGCGCGCATCGCCGCCGAGGTGAAGGGGTTCGATCCCCTCGCCTGGCTCGAGAGGAAGGACGTCAAGAAGGCGGACCGCTTCATCCAGTTCGCGGTGGCCGCCTCCGACATGGCCGTGAAGGACGCCGGCCTCGCCATCGATGCGGGGAACGCCGAGGCGGTGGGCGTCTACATCGGCAGCGGCATCGGCGGCTTCGGGACGATCGAGCGGGAGCACGAGGCTCTGCTCAAGGGCGGGCCGCGCAAGATCAGCCCGTTCTTCATTCCCGCGGCGATCGCGAACCTGGCCTCGGGCTGGGTCTCGATCCGCACGGGCGCCAAGGGGCCCAACTCCTGCACGGCCACGGCGTGCACCACGAGCGCCCACTCGATCGGGGACTCGTTCCGGCTGATCCAGCGCGGCGACGCCGACGCGATGATCGCCGGGGGCAGCGAGGCGGCCATCACTCCGCTCGGCGTCGGAGGTTTCGCGGCCATGCGCGCCCTCTCCACGCGCAACGACGAGCCCGCGAGGGCCTCGCGGCCCTTCGACAGGGACCGCGACGGCTTCGTGATCGGCGAGGGAGCGGGCATCGTGGTGCTCGAGGAGCTGGAGCGGGCGAAGGGCCGCGGAGCGAGGATCTACTGCGAGCTCCTGGGCTACGGGATGTCCGGCGACGCCTACCACATCACGGCGCCCTGCGAGGACGGCGACGGCGCGATCCGCGTGATGCGTCGCACGCTCAAGGACGCGGGGCTCGAGCCGTCTGCGGTCGACTACATCAACTGCCACGGCACCTCGACGCCCGTCGGCGACCCGCAGGAGGTCAAGGCCATCAAGGCCGTCTTCGGCGACCACGCGCGCAAGCTCGCCATCAGCTCGACGAAGTCGATGACCGGTCACCTGCTCGGCGCCGCGGGCGGCCTCGAGGCCGTCGTGGCGGTGCTCTCGCTCCGCGACCAGGTCCTTCCGCCCACGATCAACCAGGACAACCCGGACCCGGCATGCGACCTGGACACGGTGCCGAACCGGTCTCGCAAGGCGACGCTGCGTCACGTGCTCAGCAACTCTTTCGGCTTCGGCGGCACGAACGGCGCGCTGCTGTTCGCCCGTTACGACGGCTGACGCGACGACGGCCAGGACGACCTCAGAAAATGGAGTTGAACGGAGGGGCCACAGAGACGATCGGGGCATCGATCCTGTGTGTTCTCCCTGTTTCCGGACCAGTGTAGGAGTTCGATGAAGATCATCGTTTGCGTGAAGCAGGTTCCCGACACCGAGACGCGAGTGAAGATCGCCGCGTCGGGCGCGGGCATCGAGGAGGAGGGGATCAACTGGGTCGTCTCCCCGTACGACGAGTTCGCCGTGGAGGAGGCGCTCCGGATCAAGGAGAAGTCCGGGGGCGAGGTCGTGCTCGTCTCCCTCGGCCCGGACCGCGTGCAGGCCGCCCTCCGCAACGGCCTCGCCATGGGCGCGGACGCGGGCGTCCACCTCAAGGATCCGCTCTTCGACGCCGCGGACACGCTCGGCACGGCCAGGGCCCTGGCCGCGGCGATCGAGGGCATCGGCGGCTTCGACCTGGTCCTGACCGGTCAGCAGGGCGTCGGCGGGGACCACGGCCAGATTCCCGGCCTCCTCGCGGAGCTCCTCGACCTGCCCCAGGTCACGATGGCGGTGAAGGTCGAGATCCAGGGTGCCAAGGCCATCGTCGAGCGGGAGATCGAGGGCGCCCGGGAGATCTGGGAGACGAGCCTGCCGGCCGTGCTCTCGGCGCAGAAGGGCCTGAACGAGCCCCGCTACGCGAACCTCAAGGGCATCATGGCCGCGAAGAAGAAGCCGATCGACGTGAAGGACGCGGCCGGGCTGGGCCTCGACGTGGCCGCCCTGGCGCCTCGCACGAAGGTGGTGGCCATGGAGCTGCCGCCCGCGCGGCCCCCGGTGAAGATGGTCCAGGGGGACCCGGAGGCGCAGGCCAAGGAGCTGCTGCGCCTCCTCCACGAAGAAGCGAAGGTGATCTGACATGGCGGGTCCGATTCTGACGTTCGCGGAGGTCCGGGACGGCAAGCTGCGCCGCTCGTCGCTCGAGGCGCTCTCCGTGGCCCGGAGCCTGGCGGCGAGTGGAGGCGCAGTCGCCACGGTGGTGGTCGGCAGCGGCCTGTCCGAGCACGTCGCCGAGCTGGGACGCAACGGTGCCGACACGGTCCACGTCTTCGACGCCCCGGAGCTCGCGGCGTACGCCACCGAACCCTATGCGCGGGCCATGGCCAAGGTGATCGAGGCCACGAAGCCGTGGGCGGTGCTCCTCCCGTTCACCGCCCTGGGCAAGGACCTGGCGCCCCGTGTCGCGGCCCGGGTGGGGGCGGGCCTCGTCTCCGACTGCGTCGCGCTCGGCGTCAGGGAGGGCCGCCTCGAGGCGCGGCGTCCGATGTACGCGGGCAAGGCCTACGCCACGGTGCGCTGGGAGGGCGAGCCCCAGATGGCGACGCTGCGCGCGAACGTGTTCCCCCTCGCGCCTCCCGATGCCTCCCGCAAGGCGGCCGTGGTGAAGGAGGAGGTGGACGTCGCGGCCCGCGCGAGGGTGACGGGCGTGCAGGCCGCCGCCGAGGGCAAGCTGGAGCTGAGCGAGGCCCAGGTCATCGTCTCGGGCGGCCGCGGCCTCCAGGGGCCGGAGAACTTCCATCTGGTTTCCGCGCTGGGCGAGGCGTTCGGGGCGGCCGTGGGCGCGTCGCGGGCGGTGGTCGACGCCGGGTGGGTCGACCATCAGATGCAGGTCGGGCAGACGGGGAAGACCGTGTCGCCGCAGCTCTACATCGCGTGCGGGATCTCGGGAGCGATCCAGCACCTGGCCGGAATGTCATCGTCCAAGGTGATCGTGGCGATCAACAAGGACGCCGACGCGCCGATCTTCAAGGTCGCGAACTACGGCATCCTCGGCGACGTCTTCCAGGTGCTGCCCAAGCTGACCGAGGCGGCCAGGGAGTACTTCGCGTCGAAGCGCTGAGGGCCGCGGGGACACGAGCCCATGGGGGACAGGGAAGCACTCGAGACCGACGTCCTGATCGTAGGCGGCGGGCCGGCCGGGCTCGCGGCCGCGATCCGATTCAAGGACCTCCTCGACGCGCGCAACAAGGCGTCGCCGACGAAGCTCGAGGCCTCGGTGATGGTGATCGAGAAGGGCCCGGAAGCCGGGGCGCACAGCCTCTCGGGCGCCGTGCTCGATCCGATCGCGCTCAAGGAGCTGATCCCCGACTTCGCCGCGAAGGGCGCTCCGGTCACGACCGAGGTGACCGAGGACCACGTCTACTTGCTCACGGCCCGCGGCAAGCTCAGGCTGCCCATCGTCCCGCCGCCTCTCCAGAACCACGGCAACTACGTCATCAGCCTCAACCAGCTCGTGAAGTGGCTGGCCCAGCAAGCCGAGGCGCGCGGCGTCGATGTCCTCGCCGGCTTCCCCGGCGCGGAGGTCCTCTACGAAGGCGACCGCGTCGTCGGCGTGCGCACCGGCGACAAGGGCATCGACAAGCACGGCCAGAAGAAGGGCAACTACGAGCCGGGCGTCGACCTGCGCGCGAAGGTCACGATCCTCGCCGAAGGGGCGCGGGGCAGCCTGACGAAGCAGCTCGTCCCGCGCCTGAAGCTCGACGCGGGCCGCTTCCCGCAGGTCTACACGATCGGCCTCAAGGAGCTCTGGGAAGTGCCCAGGGGCCGGCTCGGGAAGGGCGCGGTCATCCACACGATGGGCTTCCCGCTGGACAGCCGCACGTTCGGGGGCGGGTTCATCTACGGACTGACCGAGGAGCGGATCTCCGTCGGGCTCGTGGTCGGACTCGACTACCGCGACCCCTTCCTCGACCCCCATGGCCTCTTCCAGCGAATGAAGGAGCATCCGCTCGTCCGGCCGCTCCTCGACGGCGGCAAGATGCTGCGCTACGGGGCGCGCGCCATCACGGAGGGCGGCTACTACTCGATTCCGAGGACCTACGCCGACGGCGTGCTCCTGGCGGGCGAGGCGGCGGGCTTCCTGAACGCCATGCGCCTGAAGGGCATCCATCTCGCCCTCAAGACCGGGATGCTGGCGGCCGAGACGGCGCTCGAGGCCCTCGTTGCCGGCGACACCTCGGCCGCGACGCTCAAGACCTTCGAGGACAAGGTGAGCGCGTCCTACGTGCGGGCCGAGCTCTGGAAGGTGCGCAACTTCCACCAGGGCTTCAAGCACGGGCTGTGGGCCGGCCTGCTTCACAGCGGGCTCCAGATGTTCACGGGTGGACGCGGCCTCGTCGATCCCCTGTCGCCTTCGAAGGGCTACGCGGAGATCCACAAGCTCGCGGACTTCTACGGGAGCGGAACCCGGCGGGAGAGCTTCGAGCGGAGGAAGATGGACGGACGGCTCACCTTCGACCGCCTCACCGACGTCTACCACTCGGGGACGAAGCACGACGAGGACCAGCCCGCGCACCTGCACGTGGCCGACACGAGCATCTGCGAGACGAGGTGCCGCGAGGAATACGGCAATCCCTGCGAGAAGTTCTGCCCCGCAGCCGTCTACGAGATGGTGCCCAGGGCCGACGACCCGAAGGCCCTCCGCCTCCAGATCAACTTCTCCAACTGCGTCCACTGCAAGACCTGCGACGTGATGGACCCGTACCAGGTCATCACCTGGGTGACGCCCGAAGGCGGAGGCGGACCGCGCTACGAAGACCTGTAAGGCCGCCGGCGAGGTTCGCGAGCATATGATGGTGCCGTGATCTCCGTCTTCGACCTCTTCAAGGTCGGCATCGGCCCTTCGAGCTCCCACACCGTTGGCCCGATGAAGGCGGCGCGGCTGTTCGCCCAGGGCCTCGCGAGCGACGGGATGCTGGACGCTGCCTGGGCGGTGGAGGCGGAACTCTACGGGAGCCTCGGCGCGACGGGGAGGGGCCACGGCAGCGACAAGGCCGTGATCCTCGGCCTGCTCGGGGAGACCCCCGAGGGCGTCGACGTCGCGAGGATCCCTGACCTGGTGGCGCGGGTCCGCTCGACCGAGCGCCTCGCCGTCCTGGGGCGCCGCGAGATCGCCTGGAAGGACGCGGACCACCTGCGCTTCCTCCGGCAGAGCCTGCCCTTCCACGCAAACGCGATGCGCTTCACCTCGCTCGACAAGGACGGAGCCGTGCTGCGCGCGCGAATCTACTACTCTGTGGGGGGCGGGTTCGTGGTCGACCAGGAGACGGCGCACGGAGCGCCGGTCGAGGCCGACGGACCGCGCGTCCCGTTCCCGTTCCAGAGCGGAGACGGCCTGCTCGAGCTCTGCCGTGCCCACGGCCTCCGCATCAGCGACCTGATGCTGGCCAACGAGATGGTCCTGCGCGCCGAGCCGGAGGTGAGGGCCGGCCTCTTGCGCCTGTGGGACGTGATGCAGGAGTGCGTCCGGCGCGGGTGCAACGAGGAGGGGATCCTCCCCGGGGGCCTGAAGGTGAGGCGCCGTGCGCCCGATCTCTACCGCCGCCTCCTGGCCAGCCCCGAGGCGTCCCTGCGCGACCCGCTGACGGCGATGGACTGGGTGAACCTCTACGCCCTGGCGGTGAACGAGGAGAACGCCGCGGGCGGGCGCATCGTGACGGCGCCGACCAACGGAGCCGCGGGCATCCTGCCGGCCGTCCTGCACTACTACGCGCGCTTCGTGCCCGGCGCGAGCGACGACGGCGTCGTGCGCTTCCTGCTCACCGCAGGCGCGATCGGCGCCCTCTACAAGAAGAACGCGTCGATCAGCGGCGCCGAGGTCGGCTGCCAGGGCGAGGTGGGCTCGGCCTGCTCGATGGCGGCCGGCGCCCTGGCCGAGGTCATGGGCGGCACGCCGGAGCAGGCCGAGAACGCCGCCGAGATCGCCATGGAGCACAACCTGGGCCTGACCTGCGACCCGATCGGCGGCCTCGTCCAGGTGCCGTGCATCGAACGCAACGCCATGGCCTCGGTCAAGGCGATCAACGCCGCGCGGATGGCGCTGCGCGGCGACGGGGTCCACTTCGTCTCCCTCGACAAGGTCATCAAGACCATGCGCGACACCGGAGCCGACATGAAGGACAAGTACAAGGAGACGGCGCGCGGCGGGCTCGCGCTCCACGTGCTCGAGGCGCCTCTCGACTTCAGCGTGAACCACCCCGAGTGCTGAGGTGAGCCTGCGGGTCGGGCTCTACGACGACCCGCTGTTCCGTCGGCACGATGCCGGCCCCGGCCACCCGGAGCGGCCCGAGCGGCTCGACGCGCTCCGGCGTGGCCTGGCCGAGAGCGGCCAGGAGGAGGCCCTCGACCGGCTCGCGCCTCCGGAGGCGACGCGGGAGTCCCTCGAGCGGGTGCACACCCGTCGTCACGTGGACGAGATCCTGGCGACCCGGGGCCGGACCGTCCGCTTCGACGCCGACACGCAGGCGGGCCCCGAGTCCTGCGCCGCGGCGCTGCGCGCCGCGGGAGCCGTGACCGACGCCGTGGACCGCGTCCTGGACGGGCGCCTGGACCGGGCGTTCTGCGCCGTCCGGCCCCCGGGGCACCATGCCGAGGCGGAGCGCGCCATGGGCTTCTGCTACCTCAACAACGTCGCGGTCGGCGCGGCCCAGGCGCTGGCCCGGGGTCTCGACCGCGTGCTCGTGGTGGACTTCGACGTCCACCACGGCAACGGCACGCAGGCGGCGTTCTGGAGCGACCCGCGCGTCCTCTACGTCTCCTCGCATCAGTATCCGTTCTACCCGGGGAGCGGAGCGCCCCAGGAGACGGGGGCGGGGAAGGGGCGTGGGTTCACCGTGAACCTGGCGCTGCCCGCCGGCTGCGGCGACGCGGAGTATGCGGCCCTCTACCACCACGTCGTCGTGCGCATCGGCCGGAGCTTCGATCCGCAGCTCGTGCTCGTGTCGGCAGGCTTCGACGCGCACGTCGACGACCCGCTGGCCGGCATGCGGCTGACGCCGTCCGGGTTCGGCGAGGTGATGTCGGCCTGCCTGGCCACGGCCGAAGGAGCGGCCCGCGGCCGCGTGGTCGTGGCCCTCGAGGGAGGCTACGACCTCGACGGCATCGCGGCCTCGGCGGCGGAGGTCGTCCGGCGGCTGCGCGGCGGCGCCGCGCCGGCACCATCGGTCGAGTCCCCTTCGGCGGACCGGCTCGCAGGCAAGTACCGGCGCTTCTTCGCCGACTACTGGCCGCTCGACTAGGCGCCAGGACGCTCCCGGCGCCGCCCGTGGTAGCATCGCATTTCGTTCGCCTGCCTAGGCTTATGAGCGATTACGACTTCGAGGAAATCGAGACGCGCTGGCAGAAGCGCTGGGCCGCGGCGCGGACGTTCGAGGTGACCGAGGACCCGACCCGTCCGAAGTTCTACTGCCTGGAGATGCTCCCGTACCCGTCCGGGGACATCCACGTCGGCCACGTCCGGAACTACTGCATCACCGACGTGGTCGCACGCTACAGGCGGATGCGCGGCTTCAACGTGATGCACCCGATCGGCTGGGACGCCCTGGGCCTGCCCGCCGAGAACGCGGCGATCCAGCGGGGCGTGCACCCCGAGAAGTGGACCCGGGACAACATCGCGGGGATGAAGCGCCAGCTCCAGCGCCTGGGCTTCAGCTACCCCTGGAGCCGGGAGATCGCGAGCTGCGATCCCGAGTACTACCGCTGGAACCAGTGGTTCTTCCTGCGGATGCTCGAGCGGGGCATCGCCTATCGCAAGAAGGCCCCGGTCAACTGGTGCCCCTCGTGCCTCACCGTCCTCGCCAACGAGCAGGCCGAGGGCGGGGAGTGCTGGCGCTGCCACTCGCGCATCGAGGAGCGCGAGATGGAGCAGTGGTTCCTCCGGATCACGGCCTACCAGGACGAGCTGGTCGACGACATGAAGCAGCTCCCGGCCTGGCCGGAGCGCGTCCTCCTCCAGCAGCGCAACTGGGTCGGCCGGTCGCCCGGCGCCGAGGTGGACTTCCCGGTCGAGGGCGGCGCTCCGCTCAGGGTGTTCACGACGCGCATCGACACCATCTACGGCGCGACGTTCATGGTCCTGGCGCCCGAGCATCCCCAGGCGGCCGCGCTGCTCCGGACCGACGAGGCGCAACTGGCGGTGGCGAGGCTCCGGGCCCAGGACCGGCGCGCCCGGCTGTCGGGCCAGCTCGAGAAGGAGGGCGTCTTCACCGGGACCCACGCGGTGAACCCCTTCAGCGGCGAGCGCATCCCGATCTGGATCGGGAACTTCGTGCTGATGGGCTACGGCACGGGGGCGATCATGGCCGTGCCGGCCCACGACCAGCGCGACTTCGAGTTCGCGCGGAAGTACGGGATCCCGATCCGCGTCGTGATCCAGCCCGAGGGGACGAAGCTCGAGGCCGCCGCCCTCGAGGCGGCATACGACGGGCCGGGTCGCGCGGTGGCGAGCGGTCCGTTCGACGGCCTCGCGGTCGAGGACGCCATCGCGAGGATGACGGCCCATGCCGAGGCGAAGGGCTTCGGCCGCGCCGCGGTCAGCTACCGCCTCAAGGACTGGCTGGTGAGCCGCCAGCGCTACTGGGGCACGCCCATCCCGGTCGTGTACTGCCCCAGGGACGGCATGGTCGGCGTGCCGGACGATCAGCTCCCGGTCGTGCTGCCCAGGGACGCCCCGTTCACCGGCGAAGGCGGAAACCCCCTCGAGAAGGTGAAGGAGTTCGTGAACGCGACCTGTCCGAGGTGCGGGGGAGCGGCCCGGCGCGAGACCGACACCATGGACACCTTCGTCGACTCGTCCTGGTACTTCTACCGCTACCTCTCGCCCGGAAAGGACGACGGGCCGGTGGACCCGCGCGCGGTTCGCTACTGGTTCCCGATCGACCTCTACGTGGGCGGCATCGAGCACGCGATCCTGCACCTCGTCTACGCGCGCTTCTGGACCAAGGTGATGCGGGACCTCGGCCTCGTCACCTTCGACGAGCCCGTGGTGCGGCTCTTCCCCCAGGGAATGGTGCACAAGGACGGCGAGGTCATGTCCAAGTCCAGGGGCAACACCGTCGCCCCGGACGCCATCGTCGCGAAGTACGGGGCCGACACGCTGCGGCTCTACATCCTCTTCCAGGCGCCGCCCTCGGACTCCCTCGAGTGGAACGACGCGCAGATCAAGGGCGCCGCGGACTTCGTCAGGAAGGTCTGGCGGCTCGTGGACCGCCACGCGGGCCACTTCGCGGCGGAGGTCCGCGCGAAGATGCCGGCGGAGCTGACCCCCGCGGCGAGGCAGCTGCGCCGCCGCGTGCACCAGACCATCCAGCGCGTCACCGGCGACATCGAGGACCGCCTCAAGCTGAACACCGCGGTCGCCGCGCTCATGGAGCTCAACAACGAGATCGCCCGCGTCGAGGCCGAGGTGGCCCAGGGCCCCATGCGCCCCGTGCTGCTCGAGGCCGTCGAGACGCTGATCCTCCTGCTCTCGCCCTTCGCGCCGCACGTCTGCGAGGAGCTGTGGAAGCGCCTGGGCCGCCGTTTCCCCCTCGTCCACCGCAATTGGCCCGTGGCGAGGCCGGAGCTGGCCAGGGAGGACGAGGTCGAGCTGGCCGTCCAGATCAACGGCAAGGTGCGCTCGCGGATCACCGTGGCGGCGAGCGCCTCCGAGGAAGACGTCCGGGGCAAGGCGCTCGGCGATCCCAAGGTTCGGGAAGCGATCTCGGGCAAGGATCTGGCCAAGGTCGTCGTCGTGCCCGGGCGCCTCGTGAGCCTGGTGGTGAAGTGAGGCGGCGGGACGCGCTCGTGGCCATGGGGGCCGGGCTCCTGGGAGGCTGCGGCTACGCCCTCGAGGGCCGCGGGATCTCCGTGGATCCGAGCATCAAGAAGGTCGGCGTGCCGCTGTTCAAGGACGAGACGGGCAAGCCGGGCCTCGACCAGAAGATCACCGACAAGGTCATCGAGGAGCTCCTGCGGCGCGGCCGCTTCAATGTGGTGCAGACCGCGACCGGCGTGGACGCCGTCGTGGACGGCACCCTGCTCAGCTACCACACCCAGCCGATCGGCTTCAGCCGCAGCGACGGGACGCGCTCCGAGGCCAACCGCTACGTGGCGCTCCTGACCGCGCGGGTGCGCTACGCCAAACCCGACGCGGAGCAGCCGATCTGGGAATCCGAGGGCTTCACGCAGCGCGACGAGTACGACATCGGCGAGGACGCCGAGAGCTACTTCGACAGGGAGGAACAGGCCCAGGACCGCATGGCGGTGGCGTTCGCGAAGGCCGTGGTGGCGGCCATGCTGGAGGCCTTCTAGTGGCGCGCTCCCGGGGCGCCCGCGTGTTCGCGATCCTCGGCGCCGACTCGTACCTGGCCGAGGAGGCCCTCGAGTCGCTGCTGCGGGAGGCGCTGGGCGAGGAGCGGGAGGCCGCGCTTCAGGTGCTGCGCGGCGACGAGACCACCTGGGCGCGGGTCCTCGATGCGGCACGGGCCCGGTCGCTCTTCGCCGCAAAGCGCGCCGTGGTGGTCCGCGGCGCCGAGGCGCTCAAGGGACCCGAGGACGAGCTGGCCGCGTACCTCGAGGACCCGAATCCGGACGCGACGCTCGTCTTCATGGCCGCGAAGCCCGATCGGCGCAGGACGGCATGGAGGACGCTCCTCCAGGCGGCGGAGACGATCCCGGCCGAGCCGCTCAAAGGCGCAAGCCTACGCGCCCGGGTCAAAGACGAGCTCCGGCGCCGCAGGCTGCCCATGGAGCCCGAGGCCGCCGCAGAGCTCGTCGAGCGCGTGGGGCAGGACCTGCGCCGCCTGATGGGAGAGCTGGACAAGCTCGAGGCGTTCGCCGCCGGCGGCAAGGGCCTGACGGCCGAGGACGTGGCCGCGGTGCTCGGCCGCGGCTTCGCGCGGCCGTTCTGGCTCCTCGGCGACGCGCTCGCCGAGCGACGCACCGGCGATGCCCTGGGCCTGGCCCTGGGCCTCCTCGAGGACGGCGAAGAGGCCCCGCTGCTCGTCGGCGGGGCCTACCAGGCCCTGCGGCGGCTCTGGGGGCTGAAAGCCCTGCGCGCCTCCCGGGCCTCTCGGGAGGAGAAGCTGCAGCTGCTGCCGAAGAATCAGGCCTTCAAGCTCCCCGACCTCGAGCGCTCCGCCGAAGCGTGGACCGAAAGCGAGCTGCTCGAGGGGCGCCGGGCGCTGCGCACGGCGGATCGGCGCGTGAAGGTGGGCGGGAACCCCTCCGTCGCCCTGGCCGCGGCGATCGCGGAGGCTTGCCCGAAGGCGGGCGGCGCTAGGACCGCGCGCTCAGGCCGTTGACGCGAGAGGCGAGGCGGCTCTTGTGACGGGAGCCGGTGTTGCGGTGGAGCACGCCCTTCTTGACCGCCTTGTCGATGGCGCTCACCGTCGCGGGAAGGAGCGCCCTGGCGCCGGCGGCGTCGGCCTTGGCAATCGCCTCGCGGAGCCTCTTGATCTCGGTCTTGACCTGCGACAGGTTCCGGCGGTTGCGGGCCCGGCGCTTGAGGCTCTGCCTCATCTGCTTCAGGGCCGACGCGTGATGAGCCACTCACATCCTCCTGCGTGACGACGACCAGAAACCCTCATTTTACAGGCCACTCCGCGCGCGGTCAAGGCGCCCTGCGCTCCGCCGGGCTCGTCTCGCTGCTCATCCTCTGCTCGCGCATCCTCGGCGTCGTCCGGGAGCAGGTGTTCGCCGCGGTCCTCGGCGCCGGGATGCACGCCGACGCCTACCAGATCGGCTTCCGCATCCCCAACCTGCTGCGCGACCTCTTCGCGGAGGGCGCGCTCTCGGCCGCCTTCGTGCCCAGCTACGCTCGCGCCGCACGGGAGGGGGGCCGCGCGACGGCGCAGCGGCTCGCCTCGCGCGTCCTGACGCTCCTGGGCGTCGTCCTCGGGGCCCTGGTCCTCGCCGGCCTGCTCGGCGCCCACGCCCTGGTCGCGACCCTGGCTCCGGGCTTCGACGCCGTGCCGGGCAAGGCCGAGCTGACGGTGCTGCTCACGCGGATCATGCTGCCGTTCCTGCCCCTCGTCTCGTTCGCGGCCGTGGCCATGGGCATGCTCAACGCCGAGGAACGCTACGGCCCGCCGGCCTTCGCGCCGGCCATGTTCAACGTGGTCGCGATCGCCGTCGGTGCCACGCTGTGGCTGCTCGGCTGGCCGATCGAAGAGGTGGTGGTCGGCTGGGCCGGCGGGACGCTGCTCGGCGGGCTCGCGCAGTTCCTCGTCCAGGTGCCGGCGCTGCGCGCCCAGGGCTTCCGGTTCCGGCCCGAGTGGGCGCCCCGCGACCCGGGCATTCGGCGCCTCGCCGCCCTGATGGGCCCGGCCACCGCGGGCCTGGCCGCGGTGCAGGTCAACATCTTCGTCAACAGCATCTTCGCCTCCCACGAACCCGGGGCCGTGTCGTGGCTCAGCTACGCCTTCCGCATCCTCTACCTGCCCATCGGCCTCTTCGGCGTGGCCGCGGGCACCGTCGCGGCCACGGGTCTCGCGAAGCGCGCGGCCCAGAACGACATGGAGGGCCTGCGCGACACGCTGCGGCTCTCGCTGCGGATGCTGGCCTTCCTCACCGTCCCGGCCACGGCGGGACTGCTCGTGCTGGGCGTCCCGATCGTGCGCCTGCTCTTCGAGCGCGGCCGCTTCACGCCGCACGACACCGAGCGGACGGCGGCGGCGCTGGCCTTCTACGGCGCCGGGCTCGTCGCCTACGCCGCGGTGAAGGTCCTCGCGCCGGCCTTCTACGCGCTCGGCGCGCCGCGCATTCCGCTCATCGCGAGCGTCCTGGCCGTCGCGACGAACCTGCTCCTCAACCTGGCTCTGTACGATCGGCTCGGCTTCCGCAGCGTCGCGCTGGGCACGAGCGTGGCCGCGGTGGTCAACGCCGCGGCCCTCGCGGTCGCCTTCGAGCGACGCGTGGGCGGGCTCTGGGCACAGGGCTTCGGCCCCGGGATCGGGAGGATGGTCCTCGCCGCGGCGGGGATGGCGCCCGTGGCCTGGCTCTCCTCGCGGGCCATCGAGGGCGCCATGGGCCTCGAAGGGCTTCCCGCGCAAGCGGCGACGGCGCTCGTGCCTGTCGCCGCGGGCGTCGTGGCCTACTTCGGCGCCGCGCTCGCGCTCGGGCTGCCCGAGGCCCGCCGCTTGGTTTCCGCCGTGTGGAGGCGGGCATGGCCGTGCTAGCCTGCCCTGCATGAAGCCGGACGGAGCCGAGCCCAGGGGCGAGGCGGCCGTCTCGGAGTACCTCGACCACCTGCGCGTCGAGCGGGGCCTGGCGGACAACTCGCTCCTCGCCTACGGCCGCGACCTCTCCCTGCTCCGAGAGCACGCGCGCGAGCGGCGCCGGCCCGTCCTGGCCCTGAAGCAGGCGGAGCTGACGGACTTCATCGGCTGGCTTCGCTCCCGGGGCCTCTCCCCGCGCTCCGTGGCCCGCGCCGTCCACGCCTTGCGCGGCTTCTACCGCTACGCCGTGCGCGAGGGGAAGATCGACGTCGACCCCATGGAGAACCTGAAGGCGCCGCGGGCCTTCAAGGCGCTGCCCCGCGTGCTCTCCGCAGCCCAGGTGGACTCCCTGCTGGCCGCTCCGGACGTCAAGACGCCCCTGGGCGTTCGGGATCGCGCGATCCTCGAGGTGCTGTACGCCACGGGGCTCCGCGCCTCGGAGCTCGTCGGCCTGAAGCCGGCGGACCTCGACCTCGAGGTCGGCCTGCTCACCTGCTTCGGAAAAGGGCGCAAGGAGCGCCTGGTGCCGATGGGGCGGGCTGCGCGCCAATGGGTGTCGCGCTACCTCGACGGCGTGCGTCCGGTCCTCGCCAAGGGCCGCCAGGTGCCCCGGCTCTTCCTGAGCCAGCGCGGAGGACCCCTGACGCGCATGGGCCTCTGGGGCATCGTGAGGCGCCACGCCGTGACCGCCGGCGTCGAGCGCGTCCTGACGCCTCACGTCCTGCGCCACTCCTTCGCGACGCACCTGCTCGAGCACGGCGCCGACCTGCGCGCGCTCCAGGCGATGCTCGGCCACGCGGACATCTCGACGACGCAGATCTACACGCACGTGTCGAGGGAGAGGCTCCGGAAGATCTACGACGAGTTTCATCCTCGAGCTTAGATCCCCCTCCCTATCCCTCCCCCAAGGGGGAGGGAAGTGGCTCCGCACAAGCTGCGTGCCTCGCCTCCGCTCGCGGGGCGGAGTCGAAGCACGCGGGTTGTCTCGGCTCGGTTTCCCGAACGTGGCGTGCGCGACGCCCAGCGGGCCCGCCCGACATCAGCCGTGGGTCGCGCCACTCCCGCACTTGGCTCGCGACCGGCCCGCGTGATAGCCTCGCGCGTTTTGGACGGGTCCCGAGGGACCCCGAAGCGGAGTGGGAATGGCAAGAAACGGGCGACACCTCTTCACCTCGGAGTCGGTCACCGAGGGGCATCCCGACAAGATCGCGGACCAGATCTCGGACGCCGTCCTGGATGCCCTGATCGCGCAGGACCCCACGAGCCGCGTGGCCTGCGAGACGATGGTCACGACCGGCCTGGCCTTCATCGCCGGCGAGATCACCACCAAGGCCTACGCCGACCTGCCCACGATCGTGCGCGAGACGATCAAGGGCGTGGGCTACACGCGCGCCAAGTACGGATTCGACTACGAGACCTGCGCCGTGATCTCCGCGATCCACGAGCAGTCGCCCGACATCGCGATGGGGGTCGACCCGGGCGGCGCCGGGGACCAGGGGCTGATGTTCGGCTACGCCTGCAACGAGACCGACGAGCTGATGCCGCTGCCGATCATGCTGGCGCACAAGCTCACGCGGCGCCTCAGCCAGGTTCGCAAGGAGGAGATCCTCGACTACCTCCGCCCGGACGGCAAGAGCCAGGTGACGGTCGAGTACGAGGGGGACCGGCCCGCCCGCGTCGAGGCGGTCATCGTCTCCGCCCAGCACAGCGATCTCGTGAAGATGGAGACGATCCGCGAGGACATCCTGGAGAAGGTCATCCACTGCGTGATCCCGCGCCAGCTCCTCGACGAGAAGACGAAGTACTTCATCAACCCGACGGGACGCTTCGTGGTGGGCGGGCCGCAGGGCGACTGCGGCCTCACGGGCCGCAAGATCATCGTCGACACCTACGGCGGCGTGGGCAGCCACGGCGGCGGCGCCTTCTCGGGCAAGGACCCCACGAAGGTGGACCGCTCGGCGTCCTACATGGCGCGCCACATCGCCAAGAACATCGTGGCCGCCGGCGTCGCGGAGAAGATCGAGCTGCAGATCGCCTACGCGATCGGCGTGCCCGATCCGGTCTCGATCATGGCGGACACGATGGGCACGGGCAAGGTCGAGGAGGCGAGGCTCGTCGACGCCATCCGCCAGGTCTTCCCGCTCTCGCCCCGGGGCATCATCGAGTACCTCGACCTGCGCAAGCCGATCTTCAAGGCCACGGCGGCGTACGGACACTTCGGCCGCCCCGACTTCGCTTGGGAGCGTACCGACAAGGCCGAGGCCCTGCGCAAGCTGTTGCTGAAGTAGGCGACGGACAGCCGTGACGCGTCGCCGCCGGGCTCTGCTGGGATGCCTGGCGGCGGTCGTCGCCGGCTGGGCCTGGCTCGCGAGCCGGGGCCCGCTGCCGGTGTCGGGCCCGCCGCCCGACGACGGCTACGTCCGCGTGCCCGGGGCCGTTCACGTCCACACGACCCTGTCCGATGGCGGAGGCACCCCCGCCGAGGTGGCCGCCGCCGCGCGCGCGGCCGGGCTGGGGTTCGTCGCGATCACCGACCACAACACGGTGGAGGCGAAGCCGTTCGAGGGCGTGCACGACGGCGTGCTGACCCTCGTAGGGACGGAGATCTCGACGACGGCGGGCCACGTCCTCGCCCTCGGCGTGAAGGACCCGGCCTATCGCTTCTCGGGCGACGCGCTGGACGCGCTCCACGACGTCCGGGACCTCGGGGGCACGGCCTTCGCCGCGCACCCGCTGAGCCCCCGAACCGACTTCCTGTGGACCGGCTGGGGGCTTCCAGGACCCTGGGGAATGGAGCTCTGGAACGGCGACAGCCAGTGGCGCGCGGCGGGGTGGGGAAGGCTCCTGCGCACCGCCGCGGTCTACCTCGTCAACCCCCGCCACGCGCTGCTCGGCTCGCTGAGCCCGCCCGGCGACGCCCTGGCCCGCTGGGACCGCCTGCTCGCGGACCGGAGGGTCGCCGGCCTGCTCGGCGCGGACGCCCACAGCCGCCTGCCGCTCTCGAAGCGCTTCGCCCCCCGTTTTCCGTCCTACCGGGCGCTCTTCGAGCTGGCCCGGAACTACGCGGTGCTCGACGCGCCGCTCTCGGGGGACGCGCGTCGGGATGCCGAGGCGATCGTCACGGCACTGGCCCGGGGCCGGTGCTACGTCGGGATCGACGCGCTGGCCTCGGCCGCGGCCTTCTCGTTCGTCGCCACGGCGGGATCCGAGCGATTCACCATGGGCGACGCCGCGCCCCTCGAGGCCAGGCCCCGTCTCCGGGTGGCAGCGCGCGCCCCGCGGGGCAGCCGGGCGCGCCTGCTCCGGGACGGCGAGCTCGTCGCGCGCTCCGAGCCGTCCGGGGAGGCCGGCTTGCGCCTCGAGGCCGAGGCGGACCTGCCGGGCTGCTACCGCGTCGAGGCACGCGTCCCGGGGCACGAGCTGCCGTGGATCCTCTCGAACCCGATCTGCGTGCACGATGCGAAGGCGCGGGCGGATCGCGAGGCGCGATCCTCCTGGCCGGACGACCCACCGCCTCCGGCCCCGAAGGCCGTCCTCGCGGATCCCGCAGCGTTCGTGGTGGAGGCCGACCCGTCGTCGGAGGCGCAGCACGACGTCCGCGTGCCGGGGGGAGGCCCGCGTGGCGGGCCGGCAGCGAAGCTCGCGTTTCGACTCGGTCGGCCGGAGCCCGGGCGACCCTTCGTGTGGTGTGCGCTGGTGAACCGCGAGCCGCGCGACCTCAGCGGCGCCCGGGGGCTGGTGTTGTGGGTCAAGGCCGATGGCGAATACCGCTTCTGGGTCCAGTTTCGCGACGAGAATCCCGCCGCCAGGGACGAGGGCGTCGAGCCGTGGTTCGCGTCGGTGCGCACCTCGCGGGAGTGGCGGGCGGTGGCGGTGCCGTTCGCGCGCCTGCGCTCGATCCACCCGCAGACGGACGGCAGCTTCGACGCCGCCCGCGTCCGGGCCCTCGTCTTCGTGGTCGACCACGGAGCGGTGAAGCCCGGGACGGCGGGAACGATCTGGATCGCGGAGCCGGCCGTCTACTAGGCCTTGACACGTCCTGGCGTCCGCTATATCCTTCAATCCGGATATAGGGATGGCTACGGCTCCGGTGCGACCCGAGGCGCTGCTGGGCTGGATGGGCACGCTGGCCGACGCGACGCGCCTGCGCCTGCTGCGCCTGCTCGAGCGGAACGAGCTCCAGGTGCAGGAGCTGTGCGACGTCCTGCAGCTTCCCCAGTCGACCGTGAGCCGCCATCTCAAGGTCCTCGCCGACCAGGGCTGGGTCGCGAGCCGGCCGCAAGGCACCACGCGGCTCTATCGCATGACGGAGGCCGACGCCGGCGCGCGGCGTCTCTGGCTCCTGGCCAGGGAGCAGCTGAACGGCTGGGCCACGGCGAGGCAGGACCACCTTCGGCTCACGCGCCGCCTCGCGGAGCGTCAGCCGGAGGCGCAGGCGTTCTTCGCCGGCGCCGCGGGGCAGTGGGATCGCCTGCGGCGGGAGCTCTACGGGGACGCTTTCGCCCAGGCCGCGCTCCTGGCGCTCTTGCCCGCCGCGTGGACCGTGGCGGACCTCGGCTGCGGCACCGGCCATGCGGCCGCGGCCCTCGCGCCCTTCGTGCGACGCGTGATCGGCGTGGATCAGTCCGCCGCGATGTTGAAGGCCGCCCGGCGGCGCGCCTCCGGCCTCGCGAACGTCGAGCTGCGCCAGGGCAGCCTCGAGGCATTGCCGATCGGCGATGCCGGCGTGGACGCCGCGCTGCTCCTGCTGGCGCTCAGCTACGTCGACTCGCCCCGCGCGGCGCTGCTCGAGGCCGGGCGCGTCCTGCGCCCGGGGGGGCGCCTCGTGGTCGTGGACCTGCTCCGGCACGACCGCGAGGAGTTCCGGCGCCGGATGGGCCAGCGCTGCCTCGGCTTCGAGCCGGCGGAGCTCGAGGCCCTGGCGCGCGAGGCCGGCTTCGTCGAGTCGACCGCGCGGCCCCTGACGCCCGAGCCGGAGGCGAAGGGGCCGGCGCTCACGCTCTTGTCCGCATCGAAAGGATGGAAGGGAGACGCATGACCACGACTGTTGACGCGCCCGCCAAGGGAACGCTGGAGTACCAGGTGAAGGACCTCGGCCTCGCCGAGTGGGGCCGCAAGGAGATCCGGCTCGCCGAGCAGGAGATGCCCGGCCTGATGGCCGTGAGGAAGGAGTACGCGGGGAGGCAGCCCCTGGCCGGCCAGCGCGTCACGGGCAGCCTGCACATGACGATCCAGACGGCCGTCTTGATCGAGACGCTCAAGGAGCTGGGCGCCGACGTGCGCTGGGCCTCCTGCAACATCTTCTCGACCCAGGACCACGCCGCGGCGGCGGTCGTGGTCGGCCCGGCCGGCACGCCCGAGAGGCCCGCGGGGATTCCGGTCTTCGCCTTCAAGGGCGAGACCCTCGAGGAGTACTGGAGCTTCACCGAGCGCGCCCTCGACTTCGGGGACGGGCTCGGGCCGACGCAGATCGTCGACGACGGCGGAGACGCCACGCTCCTCATCCACAAGGGCGTCGAGTTCGAGCAGGCCGGGCGCGTGCCCGACCCGGCGACGGCCGAGAGCGAGGAGTTCGCCATCGTGCTGCGGCTGCTCGGGCGGCTCCAGAAGCAGGCCGCGTCCCGCTGGCAGCGCGTCGCCGCGGCCTGCCACGGAGTCTCCGAGGAGACGACGACGGGCGTCCACCGGCTTTACGAGATGCAGAAGGCCGGCGCGCTGCTGTTCCCGGCCATCAACGTGAACGACAGCGTCACGAAGAGCAAGTTCGACAACCTGTACGGCTGCCGGCACTCGCTGGTCGACGGCCTGTTCCGGGCCACCGACGTGATGCTCTCGGGGAAGCTCGCCGTCGTGTGCGGGTACGGCGACGTGGGGAAGGGCTGCGCCCAGGCCTTGAAGGGCCAGGGCGCGCGCGTCGTGGTGACGGAGATCGACCCCATCTGCGCCCTCCAGGCGGCCATGGAGGGATACCAGGTGCTCACCCTCGACGACGTGGTCGCGACGGCGGATATCTTCATCACGGCCACGGGCAACTGCGAGGTGCTGACCGTCGGGCACATGGCCCGGATGAAGGACAAGGCCATCGTCGGCAACATCGGCCACTTCGACAACGAGATCGACATGGACGGCCTGAAGAACGTGCCGGGGATCCGGAAGACTCCCATCAAGCCCCAGTACGACATGTGGACGTTCCCGGACGGCCACTCGATCCTGGTCCTGGCCGAGGGCCGTCTCCTGAACCTGGGCTGCGCCACGGGCCACCCGAGCTTCGTGATGTCGAACAGCTTCACGAATCAGGTGATCGCCCAGGTGGAGCTGGCGGAGAACGCCTCGAAGTACGAGAAGAAGGTCTACGTGCTCCCGAAGCGCCTGGACGAGAAGGTCGCCCGGCTCCACCTCGAGAAGCTCGGCGCGAGGCTCACGACGCTGTCGGAGAAGCAGGCGCGCTACATCGGCGTCGCGCCGGAGGGACCGTTCAAGCCCGAGCACTACCGGTACTGACGGGAGCCGGGCGAGGGACGCCCCCGTGTCGGGTTAGGATTCCCCCGGGGGCGGACCCTTGAAAGGCACCGATCGCTACCACGTCGACGGCGTGCTGTGCCGGCTCGACGACCGGGCCCTGCGCGTGGTGAACATGAGCGTGGGCGGCTTCTTCGTCGAGTGCGCCGAGCCGCTCCCGCGGGGGACGTCGGCCCGCTTCGAGCTGCGCCTGCCCGACGGCCGCGCCCTCTCCATGACGGGCCTCGTGACCTGGATCAACGAGCCCTCCGCGCCGCGCAAGGCCTACCTGCCGCCCGGCTTCGGCGTCAAGATCCAGCGCATCGCGTTCCCGGACAAGATGACGCTCCTGGCGCTGCTGCGGGAAAGCCCGCCCGAGGCGATGCGCCAGCGCTAGGCCGCGGGCGCTAGGTCTCGAGGGTGAGCATCAGGTAGAGCCCGGCCGCGCCGAAGAGGAGGTTCGGCGCCCACGCGGCCAGGAGCGGAGGCAACAGGGCGTTGTTGCCGAGGTTCTCGAAGATCGCGAGGCAGGCCCAGTAGACCATCGCGATGACGATGCTGATGCCGATCCCGTACAGGGCGCCGCGGCGGCCCACCACGAACGCGAACGGGATTCCGATCAGGGTCATCACGATCCCGACGAGGGGGAAGGCCGGCTTGCGGTGGAGCTGGACCCGCAGGCGGGTCACGTCGAGGCCCATGGCCTCCAGGGTCGCGATGTGGCCGCGCAGCTCGTCGAAGCGCAGGGTGTCCGACTCCCGCTCCTCGCGCTTGAAGTAGCCGGGCCGCTCGAACTCCCGGGTCTTGACCTGGGTGAACGGGCGGAAGGCCCCCTCGCCTTGGAAGCTCCGCCGCCAGCCGTTCTCGAGCGTCCACGCGTCGCGCTCGGCGTCCCACACGGCGCGCCCGGCGAAGAGGCGCTCGCGCAGGCTCCAACGCTTCATGTCGAGGTCGTAGATCCACACGGCGAAGAGAGACAGCTCCTCGCTCCCGGGCGGTCCGGGGTTCGCGAAGTCGTAGTTGTAGAGGCGGCCGTCCGCCCCGACGACCCAGCGCCGGTGCAGGAGCGTCGTGGACTGCGGCGGCCGGCCCTTGATCACGTTGAAGTCGCGGCTCGCGACCCGGTTGCTCGCGGGCAGCAGGAACTCGGTCATCGCGAACAGCGCGCCGCTCGCGGCGAGGCCCAGGGCCAGCACGGCCAGCGTGCCTCGATAGAGGCTCACGCCCCCGGCCTTCATCGCCGTGATCTCGTTGCGGCGGCTCATGATGCCGAAGGTGGCGAGGGTGGCAACGAGGACCGCGACCGGCGCTATCAAGTGCAGGATCGCCGGCGAATAGAAGAGGTAGTAGTGCAGCACGAGCGCGCCCTTGATCTTGTGCTGCTGGATGTCGTCGAACAGGTCGAGGAAGTGCGTGAGCAGGTAGATCGAGTGGAACGCCGCGGTCACCAGCACGAGATGGCCCAGGTACTGGCGCGCGATGTAGCGGTCGAGGATCCCGGGGAACGTGGCCGGCAGGCTGGGGCGCGGCAGGCGCAGGACCACCACGGGGCGCCGGGAGCGCGCAGGGCCAGGCGCGGCGCCAGGCCTCGGGCCGCTCGCGCGCCGGAGCTGCGGGAGCCAGCCTGCGTAGTTCGAGGGATCGAGCGGGTCGAAGGCCGCCTCGCGATGGTTCTTGCGGAGCAGCGCGAGGGCCAGCGCCCCGCGCACGATGTTCGCGCCCCACATGGCAGCCCAGGGCGGCAGCAGGCCGGTGTCGCCGGCCTGCTCGCCGAGCCGGAGCAGCACGTAGTAGACGAAGATCACGGCGATCGACAGGGCGAACGCGGCCGAGCGCGCCTCCTTCTTGCTTCCGAGGGACAGGCCGAGTCCCAGGAGCCCGAACACGACGCAGGCCACGGGGATCGCGAACTTCTTGTGCCACTCGACCTTGAACGGGGCGGCGGCGAGGGGCCGCTTGCCCTGGGCGCGCAGCTTCTCGTCCTCGGGCGCCATGGCGCGGATGCGCTCCTCGAGCTCGCCGAGGCTCATCTCCCGGTCGCCCTTGGACAAGGGCGTCGGGGGAAAGAACGTGTCGGTCGGGAGCGGCAGGTCCGACTCCACGAACTTCTGGAAGGTGTCCGTGGCCGGCTCGGCCGGCTTCACGGCGTAGATCGAGCCGTCCTCGAGGTGCATCGAGACGGTCTTGCGCGGCTCGTCGACCACGAGCTGGCCGCGCCGCGCCAGGATCACCTTGGGGTCGCGGGGCTCGCGGACGTCGTGGATGAAGATGTCCTTCCATTGATTCGTGTCGGCGGCGATGTCCGACACGTACAGCACCATCCCCGGGACGAGGTCGTCCTCGCTGAACACCCGGGGCTTGACCGCCGTCCGGGCCTTGTTGACGACCAGCGAGAACATCACCTGGCGGTGGGCCTGGTTCGCCGCCGGCAGCGCCACGGACATGATCCAGAACGTCGCACCGCCGGTCAAGAGCGCCAGGGCCAGGACCGGGCGGAGCAGGCGGATCGGGCTCACGCCGCTGGCGCGCAGCGCCACGATCTCGCTGTCGCTGGCCAGGCGCCCGAAGGCGAGCAGCACCCCGAGCAGGAAGGCCATCGGGATCGTGACGGAGAAGATGCTCGGCAGCAGGTAGACGAACACCCTGAGGATCGTCCCGGGAGGCGCGCTGCGGGCGATCAGGATGCCCATGAGCAGCGTCACCTGCTGGAGCAGCAGGATGAAGGTGAAGAGGAGCAGCCCGAGGCCCGTCGGGGCCAGCATCTCCTTCACGATGTACGTGTCCAGGAGCGTCGGACGCAGCGCCCCTTTGAAGTTCATCCGAGGCATCGTAGCATGCGCTCCCGAGGAGGTGACGGCGGTGCCGGACATCGAGTCGGTCCTCAACGAGGGACGCGTCTTCGCCCCGCCGGCCCCGTTCCGGGAGCGGGCGCACATCAAGAGCCTCGAGGAGTACCGGCGGCTCTACGAGCGCAGCGTGCGGGAGCCCGAGGCGTTCTGGAGCGAGCAGGCCGAGACGCTCACCTGGGACCGCAAGTGGGACAAGGTCCTCGACTGGCAGCCGCCCTTCGCGAAGTGGTTCGTCGGCGGGCGCCTCAACATCTCCACCAACTGCCTCGACCGGCACCTCGGAACCTGGCGCAAGAACAAGGCGGCCATCGTGTGGGAGGGCGAGCCCGGCGAGACGCGGACCGTCACCTACCAGCAGCTCCACCACGACGTGTGCCGCTTCGCCAACGTCCTCAAGCAGCTGGGCGTCGTCCGGGGCGACCGCGTGGGGATCTACATGCCGATGATCCCGGAGGCCGCCGTGGCGATGCTGGCCTGCGCCCGCATCGGCGCCACCCACAGCGTCGTCTTCGGCGGCTTCTCGGCCGAGGCCCTGCGCGACCGCATGAACGACGCCCAGGCGAAGCTGATCGTCACGGCGGACGGCGCCTTCCGGCGCGGCACGATGGTCGCCCTGAAGGCGGCGGTCGACAACGCGGTGAGCTCGGCCCCGAGCGTCCAGCACGTGGTCGTCGTGCGCCGCACCGGCGCCGAGATCGCGATGCACGCGGGCCGCGACCACTGGTGGCACGAGTTGCTGGAGGCCGCCTCGCCCGTCTGCCCGGCCGAGCCCCTCGACGCCGAGCACCCGCTCTTCATCCTGTACACGAGCGGCACCACCGGGAAGCCGAAAGGGGTCGTCCACACGACGGGCGGCTACCTGGTCCAGGCGACGCTCACGTCGAAGTACGTCTTCGACCTGCGCGACGAGGATACCTTCTGGTGCACGGCGGACATCGGCTGGGTGACCGGGCACAGCTACGTCGTCTACGGACCCCTCGCCAACGGCGCCACGACCCTCATGTACGAGGGCGCCCCGAACTGGCCCGAGCCTGACCGCTTCTGGCGCATCGTCGAGCGTCACCAGGTGAACGTCTTCTACACGGCGCCCACGGCGATCCGGGCCTTCGTGCGCTGGGGCGAGCAGTGGCCGCGCAAGCACGACCTCGGCAGCCTGCGCCTCCTGGGAACGGTGGGGGAGCCCATCAACCCCGAGGCCTGGATGTGGTACCACTCGGTCATCGGCGGCGCGCGCTGCCCGATCGTCGACACCTGGTGGCAGACCGAGACCGGGGCGATCATGATCACGCCGCTGCCGGGCGCGACGCCCACCAAGCCGGGCTCCGGGACGCTGCCGTTCTTCGGCGTGGTCCCCGAGGTCGTGGACAAGGACGGCCAGGCCGTCGAGCCGGGCGCGGGCGGCTACCTCGTCATCAAGCGGCCGTGGCCGTCGATGCTCCGCACCGTCCACGGCGATCCCGAGCGCTACGTGCAGACCTACTGGAGCCGCTTCCCGAACATCTACTTCACCGGCGACGGCGCGCGCCGGGACGCCGACGGCTACTTCTGGGTCATGGGCCGCGTCGACGACGTGATCAACGTCGCGGGCCACCGCCTGGGCACGATGGAGGTCGAGAGCGCCCTCGTGTCGCACCCCAAGGTGGCCGAGGCCGCGGTCGTCGGGCGCCCCGACGAGCTGAAGGGGCAATCCCTGGTGGCCTTCGTGACCTGCCAGCAGGGCCTGGCGCCCGACGAGGCGCTCCGCCAGGAGCTGAAGGACCACGTGGTCAAGGAGATCGGCGCGATCGCCCGGCCCGACGAGATCCGCTTCTCCGACGCGCTGCCCAAGACGCGCAGCGGGAAGATCATGCGGCGGCTGCTCCGCGACATCGCGGCGGGAGTCGAGACGGTGGGCGACACCACCACCCTCGAGGACTACTCGGTCCTGGCGCGGCTCCGCGAAGAAGAGGAGTAGTGGACCGGATCACGGTCTACGCGCCGGGGTCGTCGTCGAACCTCGGCGCGGGCTTCGACTGCCTGGGCCTGGCCCTCGAGGGCTGCGGGGACCGCGTCACGGCGTCGCGCTCGACCCATCCGGGCGTGCGCGTCGTTTCCGCTTCCGACCCGAGAATTCCCCTCGAGAACAACCGCAACACGGCCGCCCTGGCCGCCATGGCGGTGCTGCGGCGCGCCGGGGAGGAGTTCGGCATCGAGCTCGAGATCCAGAAGGGCCTGCCGCTGGCCGCCGGCCTCGGCGGCAGCGCGGCCTCCGCGGTGGCGGGCGCCGTGGCCGCGCAGGCGCTGGTCCAGGCGCAGCTGTCGCGGGACGGCCTGCTCGCCGCGGCGCTCGAGGCGGAGGCGGCGGTCTCCGGGGGCCGGCACGCCGACAACGTCGCGCCCTCCCTGCTCGGGGGCGCGGTGCTCGTGGCGTCCCAGGAGCCGCTGCGCCTCACGTCGGTGCGCGTGCACCCGAGCTTCTCGTTCGTGCTGGTCACGCCGGACTACTCGGTGGAGACCGCGACGGCCCGCCGCGCGCTGCCCGAGAGCGTCTCGCGGCAGGACGCGGTGGAGCAGTCCGCCCACCTCGCCGGCCTCGTCCTGGGCCTCGAGCGGGGCGACGCCGATCTCGTCCGCGACTGCATGACCGATCGCATCGCCGAGCCTGCCCGGGCCGCGCTGTTCCCGGGCTACCTGTCGGCCTTCGCGGCGGGAATCGACGCCGGGGCGACCGGCGTCGCCGTGAGCGGCGCCGGCCCCACGCTGGTCGCCGTCGTGGCGGGAGGCGCCGCGACGCCCGTCGCGCGGGCGATGATCGACGCCTTCGCGAGGAGCGGCCACCGGGCGACGAGCCGCGAGACGCGCGTGGACAAGGCCGGCGCCCGGGTCGCCGGTTGAAGAGGGCGGCGGGACCGGCCCAGGCCGTCGTCTGCGACGCCTGCGGCGAGCGCTTCTCCGCCGAGCGCCTCCTGTCGCAGTGCCCCTGCGGCGGCCTGCTCGCGATCGAGCAGCGGCCGCGGCTCCGAGGCGCCTCGCTGCGCGCGCTCTTCGAAGGGCGCCGCGGCGAGGACGCGGTCGGCCGGGGGAGCGGCGTGTGGCGCTATCGCGAGCTGCTCCTCGCAGGGCGCGCCTTCGTGACCCACCCCGAGGGCAACACGGCCCTCTACCGCCGCGAAGCAGTGGCGGCCTGGGCCGGCGTCCCGGACCTGGCGCTGAAGCACGAGGGCGAGAACCCGACGGGCTCCTTCAAGGACCGCGGCATGACCGTCGCGGTCACGCAGGCCGTCCGGGCGGGCGCCACGGCCGTGGCGTGCGCGTCGACGGGCAACACGTCGGCCTCCATGGCGGCCTACGCGGCGCAGGCGGCCCGGCCGGCTCTGGTGTTCGTCCCGGCGGGAAGGGTGGCGGCGGGGAAGCTGGCGCAATCGCTGGCCTACGGCGCGCGCACGCTCCTGGTGCGGGGCGACTTCGACGCGTGCCTCCGGCTCGTGCGCGAGGCCTCGGAGCGGCTCGGGATCGCTCTTCTCAACTCGATCAACCCCTGGCGCATCGAGGGCCAGAAGACGATCGTGCTCGAGATCCTGCAGCAGAGGGGCTGGGACCCGCCCGCCTGGATCGCCGTGCCGGCGGGAAACCTGGGGAACACGTCGGCCTTCGGCAAGGCGCTGCGCGAGGCGAAGGCCTTGGGCCTCATCCGGCGCGTCCCGCGCCTCGCCGCGATCCAGGCGCGAGGCGCGAGCCCCTTCCATCGGGGCTACCGCGCGGGCTTCCGCCGCCGCTTCGCCGTGAAGGCCGACACGGTCGCGACCGCGATCCGCATCGGCGACCCGGCGAGCTGGGAACGGGCCGTGCTCGCGATCCGGGAGACGCGCGGCGTGGTGGAGGCCGTGAGCGATCGGGAGATCCTCGAGGCCAAGGCCGTCGTCGATGCCGCGGGCATCGGCTGCGAGCCCGCCTCGGCCGCGGCGGTGGCCGGCGTGCGCAAGCTCCGCCGCGCGGGTGCGATCCGGGCGGGGGAGTCGGTGGTGGCGGTTCTGACCGGGCACTTGCTCAAGGACCCGCAGGCGGTGATCGACTTCCACGGCGGCGGCGCGCGGCGCTCCAACCCGCCCGTGGAGATCGCGCCGTCCCTGACCGCGGTGGAGCGGATCCTGCGCGGCTAGATCAGCCTCTCGTCACGGAGTCCGGCGGGCGACGGGCGGGCGGCTCGGCGGGCGCCACGGCGCTCGCGTCCCTGGGCAGCACCAGGCCGAAGACGCTGCCCTGGCCCTCCTCGGACTCGACCCAGACCTGGCCGCCGTGGCCCTCGACGATGAGGCGGCAGATGTAGAGGCCGAGGCCGGTTCCCTGGACGCGCAGGTGCTCGTCGGTGTGCACCCGCGAGAACTTCTGGAACAGGCCCCCGACCTGCTCCTTGGGGATGCCGAGGCCGTGGTCCACGACCTCGATCACGACGTGCTCCTCGCCGCGCTGCCGGCAGCGGATGCTGATCGAGCCGCCGTGGGGCGAGTACTTGACGGCGTTGCTCACGAGGTTCGTGAGCACCTGGCGCAGGCGGTCGGCGTCGGCCACGATGGGCGGGAAGTGCGGCGGGATGTCGAGCAGCACCGCGTGCTCGGCCAGGCCCAGGGGCATGGCCTGCTGCAGGACGAAGGGCCCGAGGTCGATCTCGCTCCAGCGGAAGCGGAGCTGGCCGGTCTCGATCTGGGTGATGAGCAGCGTGTCGTTGGCCAGGGACGCGAGCGCGTCGGTCTCGGAGATCACGGTCCGCATGAACTCCTGCTTCGACTCCTCGGGCAGGCTGGGCTCGTCGAGGACGAGCTCGGCGAAGCCGCGGATGGCCATGAGGGGCCTGCGGAAGTCGTGGGCGACGATGGCGACGAACTCGCTCTTCAGGCGGTCGTACTCGGTGAGCCGGTCGTTGGCCTGCTTCAGCTCCTCGTGCAGGCGCAGGTTCTCGACGGCGACCGTGGCCTGCCCGGCCACGGCCAGGACCAGGTTGAGGTCGTCGTCGGTGAACGGAGCGCCGTTCTTCCGGTCGGCCGCGAGCAGCGCGCCGTCGATCTTCGGCCCCCGGGTCAGCGGCACCATGAGCACCGAGCCCAGGTCGAGGTTCGCCGCGATCTCGGGCAGGAGCCGGGTGTCGGCCTGCGCGTTGTTCGACACGAGCGGTCCGTTCTTCCGGAAGTTCCAGCGCGAGCGCGCCTCGCCCTCTACCGAGTAGCGCGCTCCTTCGACCTGCCCGGAGGAGAGGCCGAAGGCCTCGTGCTGGCCCACCATCTGTCGGCGCTCGGCGTCGAAGAGGAGGACGAGGCCCTTCTCGGCCCCGACGATCTCGGCGCACTGTCGCGCCAGGTGTCCGAAGAGCTTGCGGGGCCCTCCGGCCAGGGAGAAGGCCCACGTCACCTTGTGGAGCCGCAGCAGCTCGCCGAGCCTGCGCTGGAGGACCCGCCGCTCGGCCTGTGCCCTCAGGAGGTTCGACACGCGCAGCGTCAGCTCGCCGGGATCGAGGGGCTCCTTGATGAGCTCGTCGGCCTCGACGAGGGCGTCCGGATCGTCCGTGCCCACGAGGACCAGGACGGCCACGTCGTCGCCCAGCGCCTGGCGGACGCTGCGCACCACGGCGCCAACGGCCGGTTCGGAGTACCCGAGGGAGATCACGAGGACGTCCGGAACGGCGTCGATCACGCCCTGGGCCGCGCGCCGTGAAGGCTCGACGACGGTGACGCGATGTCCGGCCGCCCGGAAGCCGCGCGCCAGGCTCTCGGCCCGCTCCTTCCGCGGATCCAGGATCGCGAGGTGGCCGACGTCGTGGCGCCGGCCGAGGATCACGGCGTCCCGCCGGGCGCTTCGCCGGACC
>DASSJI010000004.1:0-8853 GCA_035691285.1 Vicinamibacteria bacterium
TGCGCCCCGAGGTCCAGCGTGTCATCGACCGCCTCGCCGACGTGCCCGTGGACATCTCCCCGCGCTACGTCACCGCCGAGGAGCTCGTCGCACAGTAGACCTCTGCAAAGCTCGTTTCAGCACCGAGAGCGGGGTTCTCGCGTAGGATAGGCGTCGTGTGGCGGCGGGGCGACGTTGCTTCCTACCTGGCCCCGCTGTCGTTCGCGGCGTGGAAGCGGCCGCACTCATTGAAGTGCCGGATCCGGGCTTGAGGCTCCTTCGCGCGCGCGACCTCGCCCGCTCGCGCTTCAAGGCCAATCCGTACCCCTTCTATTCCCGCTTGCGCGTGGAGGCCCCGGTCTGCCGTCTCGCGGAGATGCGTCTGGCGCGGCCGTCCGAATCGCTGCGGTGGCGAGAGGTGATCCCGCTGCGCTCGCTGGAGGAGCTGCCCGTGGAGCTCGGGAGCGAGCGCCCGAGATGAGCAAAGAGCCGATGCCCCGGCCCGAGCTGAAGCAGTTCAGCGCCCTGACGCCCAACGATTTCGAGCGACACCCCGTCTGGATCGGCTGCCACACAGCCGACTGCGACGAGCCGTGGTACGAGGAGACGGACGAGGAAACCTTCCGGCCTCGGGTCGGGGCGCTCCCGGCCGATCCGTCCGAGGGCATGCTCCTGGTTCGTGCCACGGCCACGTTGGCCGACGGCAGCCGGCTGCCCGGCTTCCTCACCCCCGCTTTCGAGGCGGACGATCTTGGCGCGCTTCAGCCGCAGGTCTTCGTTGGAGGCCGCATGTTCTCGTTCTGGGGAGGGATGTTCGGCGTGCCCGACGAGGCTCGGAGGCAGTTCTACCGGGCGGTCGGCAAGCCGGCCGAGGCCGTCTTTCCGATGGAGGTCGCCGCCCAGCCGGCGCTCTGCGGTGGCGTCGGACGTGCCTCGGTCGCGGGCTTCTACAAATCCGCAGCGGACCGGGTGGAAGTGGTGCGATGACGCGGAGCGACGCTCTGGTGGGCTACAGGCCGTTCTCGGACAGGAACGCCTCCACGGTCGGCCAGTAGCCGTCGTTCAGGCTCGCGCCGGCGTGGGGCTCGCCCGGTGCGACCCACAGGCGCTTGGGACCGGGGTGGGCGTCGAGGATGCGGCGAACGACGGGCTCCGGCATGCGCGGGTCGGCGCCGTCCACGATGAGGAGGAGCGGCGCGCGCAGGCGCCGGGCCGCGGCCACGCAATCCACCTCGTCTGCGTCGAAGCCGGCCCGCCACTCGGCCAGCGCGATGGACAGCGGAAGGATCGGCACCCAACGAGGCAGCCCGTAGAACAAACTCGCGTGGTGCGCCATGGTCTCGCGGTAGGAGTCGTAGGGAGCCTCGCCGATCGCGGCGCGCACGTCGTCCCGGCCCGCGGCGGCCAGCAGGACGGCCACGGCCCCCATCGAGACCCCCGAGACGACGAAGCCCCGCGGCGCGAGACCCTGGCCGCGCAGCCAATCCATGGCGGCGCGGACGTCCCGGCTCTCGCGGCCGCCGAGGGTCGTGTGCTCTCCGTCGCTGCGGCCGTGGCCGCGCATCTCGAGCAGCAGCACGCTGTGGCCGCGAGCCCCGAAGTGACGCGCCATCCCCGCATAGCTCTCGATCGCGTCCCCGAACCCGTGGGCGACCACGACGGTCGCACGAGCGCCGTCGCGGCGCAGCAGCCACGTCCGCAGCCGCAGCCCGTCCGAGGGCAGCCAGCCCTCCTCGAAGCCCGGCTCGGGACCGCCGCCTCCCTGCCGGTACGGCGCGATCATCAGCGAGGAGAACACCCAGGGCAGCACCGCGAAGGCCACCGAGCCGTAGAAGACGACGCGAAGCAGGATCCGGTCGCGACGCCGGCGCGGCCCTCGCCACACGCCGGGATGCTACCGCGGCCCGCTCCGCGGGGGCTCAGTGCGCCTCGGGAGCGTTCTGGATCTTGAAGAACAGCGTGACGGTCAGCAGGAACTCGGTCGGCACGCCGTTGAGCAGCAGGGGCTGGTAGCGCCACTGCCGGACCGCTTCCCGGGCCGCGTCGTCGAAGAGCGGCGACCCGCGGAGGACCGTGACCTCCTTGACCTTCCCGACCGTGTCGACGTGCGCCTCGAGGATGATGATCGCCTGCGCGCGCGCCTGGACCGCGAGGGGCGGATAGGTCGGTTCCACCCGGCGCACGATCTTCGGGGCGACGACCTGCCCGCCGATCCGCACGACCTTGGCCGGCGGCGGCGGCGCTGCGGGGAGCCCGCCCACGACGCCCCCGAGCACGCCGCCCGGCACGCCACCCTCGACGCCGCCCGGCACTCCGCCCTCGACGCCCAGGTCGAGCGTCGATTCGAGCTTGATCTCAGTCGGGACCTCGATCGGCGCGATGAACGCGCTCGGCGGTGGAGTCGCCTGTGGCGCGACCGTCGGCCGAGCGACGCGGGCAGCCGCGGCCGGCGGGGGTGGCGGCGGGGGTGGCGGCGGGGCCTCCTGCGGCATGACGAAGAAAGCGCGGACGGCGTCCCCGACCTCAGGCAGCGCGGGATCGAAGAAGGCGAGCGGAATCAGGATCAGACCCCCGACGCCGAGCACGTGGAAGAGCAGCGACGCCGTGACCGTCGCCTTGCGGCGCCGCGCGGCCTCCTCCGGATCGGTCCGCAGGAGGAACTCGAAGCGCGGTGCGGCGAGGTCCGGCCGTGCGGTCGCTCGGCTGGGCGTTTGCAGCGGCGGCGGGAATACTGGGGCAGCGCTCATCGGGCGACCTCCGGCGACCGTTGAAACCAACAAGCGTGCCAGGGTCGCTCGGCGGCCTGGCGCCCGGGCATCCACATTGCAGCTTCTGCGCCGAAAGGGCCTGCCAAGGCCGCCGTCGGAGGGTGCCCATGGAACTCGCAATGTCGGACCAGCTTCTCGAGCGCGTCTGGCGCAAGATCCAGGAGCACGTCTGCAGCGTCTGCCTCGACCGCCACGACGACGGCACTTGCGGCCTGGGCCGGCGCAACTGCGCGCTGGCCGTTCACCTGCCCCGGGCCATTGAAGTCGCCAGCGCGATCGACAGCCCGCAGATGGGCCCCTACTACGAGGCGTTCGAGCGGGAGATCTGCGCCCGCTGCTCGAGCCAGAACCTGGACGGCGCGTGCCGGCTGCGGGCTCGAGCCGAGTGTGCGCTGCACGCGTACCTTCCCCTGGTCGTCGATGCGATCAGGGAAGTGACGTCTCCCGAGGGCGGCGAATAGATCGAAGGATCCAGACCGCACATCTTGCGCCGAGGCCCCGCCGCTTGCGCGCTCCTTGCGGGTGGCCGCGCGGGTTGGGCGCATCGCTTGCCCCAGGAAGGGCGGCATGGTCGTTGCTCCCTGCTCGGAGGCATGATGCGTCACCCCGGAGCCGCCCCGCCCTTCGTGATCCCCGATTTCGAACGTGCCCCGCTCCTGGTCATCTGGGAGACGACCCAGGCCTGCGGCCTGGCCTGCCGGCACTGCCGGGCTTCGGCGCGGCCGTGGCGCGATCCGGGTGAGCTGTCCACCGAGGAAGGGCTCGGCCTCGTCGACGCGGTCGCCGACATGGGCACGCCGCTCATGGTGCTGAGCGGGGGAGACCCGCTGAACCGGCCGGACCTCGCGCGCTTCGTCGCCTACGGCAAGGCTCGCGGCCTGCGCATGGCCACGATCCCCGCCGCCACGGAGCAGCTCACCTACGAGCGCCTGGCCGAGTTGAAGGCCGCGGGCCTCGATCAGGTCGCCTTCTCCCTGGACTTCCCCCGGGCGGACCTGCACGACGACTTTCGCTGCGTGCCCGGCGCGTTCGAGCGCACGATCCAGGCGGCCGGCTGGGCGCGGCGGCTGGGGCTCCCGCTCCAGATCAACACCACGGTGTGCGGCGAGACGGCGCCCTACCTGGAGGAGATGGCCGAGTTCGTCGCGACGCTGGGCATCGTGTTCTGGGAGGTCTTCTTCCTGGTGCCGATGGGTCGGGGCGCGCTCCTGCGCGGGCTTCGGGCCGACGACTGCGAACGCCTCTTCGAGGTGCTCTGGCGCGCGGAGTCCAAGGGGCAGTTCGTCCTCAAGGTGACCGAGGCACCGCAATACCGGCGCTGGGTCGCACAGCACGGCGGCCGCCGTGAGTCCGGCAACGGCCGGCCGGCGGTCGTCCACGCGCCCATCGGCCTGTCGCCCAAGGCCGTGAATTCGGGCAAGGGCTTCCTGTTCGTCTCGCACACGGGCGACATCTACCCGAGCGGCTTCCTGCCCCTGCCGGTGGGCAACGTGCGGGATGGCGCGCTGGCCCAGGCCTACCGGCGCTCGCAGGTCTTCCGCGACCTGCGCGACCCGGACTGGCTCAAGGGACGCTGCGGGCGCTGCGAGTTCCGCGCCACCTGCGGCGGCTCGCGGGCGCGCGCCTTCGCGATCACCGGCGACGCCGCGGCCACCGATCCCTGGTGCGCGTACCGGCCGGCGGCGGCCGAGGCCAGGAGCGCGGCGTGGAGCGCCTGATCCGCCGCGGTCCGGCGGCCTCGCGCTGGGCCGAGGACTACAGCCGGAAGCTCACGACCGCCGCCGAGGCCATCCGCGCCATCCGCTCCGGAGACCGCGTCTGGATCCAGCCCGGCTGCAGCAACCCCGAGCCGCTGGTCCAGGCCATGGTGGCGCGCGCGGACGAGCTGCGGGACGTCGAGATCGTCCACCTGCTCACGATGGGCGTCGCGCCCTACGCGGAGCCGCGGTACTCCGCGTCCTTCCGGCACCGCTCGCTCTTCACGGGCGGGAACGTCCGCGAGGCGGTGAACGACGGCCGCGCCGACTTCGTGCCCGTCCACCTGTCCGACATCCCGCGCCTGATCGCCTCGGGACAGCAGCCGGTGGACGTCGCCCTCGTGCATCTCTCCCCCCCGGACGAGCACGGCTTCTGCTCGTTCGGCGTCGGCGTCGAGTGCACGAAGGCCGCGGCCGAAGCGGCCCGCGACGTCGTCGCGCTGGTCAACGCGCAGATGCCGCGCTCCCTGGGCGACTGCTTCATTCACGTCTCGCGGCTCGGCCACGTCGTGGAGGTCGACCGGCCGGTCCTCGAGCTCGAGGCGCCCGCGGCGGTGAGCGCGGTTTCCCGGGCGATCGGCGTCCGGGTGGCGGAGCTGATCGAGAACGGCGCCACGCTCCAGATGGGCATCGGCGAGGTGCCGGACGCCATCCTCCACGAGCTCAAGGACCGCCGCGACCTCGGGATCCACACCGAGATGTTCTCGGACGGCGTCGTGGAGCTGTTCGAGGCGGGGGTGATCAACGGCGAGGCCAAGACGCTGCACCGGGGCAAGATCGTGGCCTCGTTCGTGCTCGGCTCGAAGCGCTGCTTCGACTTCCTTCACAACAACCCGTTCGTCGAGTTCCATCCCTCCGACTACGTGAACGATCCGTTCATCATCGCCCGCAACGAGCGCATGGTGGCGATCAATGCGGCCCTCGCCGTGGACATCACCGGCCAGGTGTGCGCCGACTCCCTGGGCCGCTCGATCTACTCGGGCTTCGGGGGCCAGGCCGACTTCATCCGCGGCGCCGCCCGCGCGCGGCGCGGCAAGCCGGTCATCGTGCTGCCTTCGACTGCCAAGGGAGGATCGCTGTCGCGGATCGTGGACGTCCTGCCCGAGGGATCCGGCGTGGTCACGACCCGGGCCGACGTGCACTACGTCGCCACCGAGCACGGCGTCGCCCACCTGTACGGGAAGAGCCTCCGGGAACGGGCCAGAGCCCTCATTGGCGTGGCGCACCCCGACTTCCGCGAGGAGCTGACCTGGGCCGCCCGACGGCGGAGGGTCCTGTGAAGGGGCGCCGCCTGGGCGCATGGCACGGACCTTGGTCCCCGATGCGGACGTGACGGAAGTTGTTGACCTCGGTACTGAAATAAGGAATATAAAGTCCCCAGAGCCGCAGAGTTTGCGCGCAAGAATGCGCGGCAGCGAAAAGGAGGTGGCCACATGAGAGCGATCCGGTTCGGACTCTCAGCGGCCTTGCTGGTCGTGCTCACCGCACCCGGCAGCGCGAGGGCGAACCAGGCGTCCGACGCGGCCAAGAGCCCCCCTGCCTGGAGCGCCCAGGACTGCAAGGCGTGCCACGAGGGCACGGTCGGCCGGCTCGAGAAGACGCGTCACGCGACCGTCGACCAGAGCTGCCAGGCCTGCCACGCCAACGTCGCCGAGCACGTGACGCCCATTCTCGCGGGCGGCGAGCCCGGTCCGGCCCCGACCCGACTCGGCAAGGCGAAGGCCGCGGACGTCAACGCGACGTGCCTCGATTGCCACGAGAAGCAGAGCCACCCCACTTGGGTCGGCAGCGCCCACGACCGCCGCGGCGTGTCGTGCACCGACTGCCACTCGATCCACGCGTTCAAGCGCGACAAGGGCCAGCTCAAGACAGCCCAGGAGCCCGACACCTGCTACACCTGCCACACCGCGATCCGGGCCCAGTCGCTGCGGACGTCGCACCACCCCGTGCGCGAAGGCCTGATGACCTGCACGAGCTGCCACAACCCGCACGACGGCAGCAAGCCCAAGATGATCAAGGCCGAGTACACGAACGAGCTGTGCCTGCAGTGCCACACCGAGAAGCGCGGCCCGTTCTTCTGGGAGCACGCACCGGTCCGCGAGAACTGCCTGAACTGCCACAACCCCCACGGTTCGAACCACGACAAGATGCTGGTCTCGCAGCAGCCGTGGCTGTGCCAGCGCTGCCACCTCAACACCCGCCATCCCGGCACGCTCTACAGCAACGTGAACTCCGCGGGCGAGCAGCTCACGGCCAGCAACCGGGCCACCGAGCACGCGTGCAAGAACTGCCACCAGAACGTGCACGGCGGCAACGCGCCGACCGCGCCGTACCTCGGGCGCTGAGGAGGGAGCCATGAAGCGCAACTTCATCCTCGCGATCGCCGTTTCGACCCTCGGCCTGCCGGCCCTCGCCCAGGAGGACTTCCAGACGGGCGAGATGACCTTCGGCGTCCTGCAGAAGGACCCCGACACCGACTCCTCGAAGTTCCTCGAGTACCGCGACATCCCCCAGGGCGCCGTGGCCCCGTATTTCAATGTACAGGGCCGCAAGGGCAGCTTCTGGTACACCCTCACCGGGCGCGACGTCACGCAGAGAGACCAGCGCTATCTCTTCAAGCTCCAGAACGACAACGTCAAGCTCACCGCCGACTACACCGGCATCCCGCACAACTTCGGCAACGGCGGCAAGAGCATCCTGAGCCCGGTCACGGAGAACGAGTGGCGCCTCAGCAACACGGTGCAGCAGGCCTACCAGACCGCGATCGTGGCCCAGCCTCCGTCCCCGATCGGGCAGATCGACTACAACTGCCAGAGGCGTCCCGGCTTCAACCCGCTCCCGACCTGCTTCAGCCTGTTCAACCTCGTCACGCCGGGCCTCGACGCCGCGCCGCCCAACATCGACCTCAAGCTCGTGCGGAATCGCGGCACGTACGCACTGAACTTCACGCCCGACAGCAAGAACCTGGATCTCAACCTGACGTATCTTCACGAGCGGCGCTCCGGTACACGTGCGGCCAACGGCACGTCCTTCGGCTTCGGCAACGTGGTCGAGACCCCTGAGCCCCTTCGCTACATCACCCAGGACGTCGCCTTCACCGCGGCGTACAAGGGGGACTGGGGGGTGGCGCGCGCCGCGGTCCGCTTCAACGACTTCAAGAACTCCTTCGACACCTTCACGTGGGACAACCCGTTCCGCGTCACTGACTCCACCGATCCGAGCGCGTACCAGTCGCCGAGCACCTCGACCCGGAACGGTCCTTCGCACGGGGCCATGGCCCTCATGCCCGACAACCAGGCGACGACCGAGATGGTCGGCGCGACCCTGAAGATCGGCAAGAAGACGCGTCTCAGCGCCGACGTCACGCTCGGCCAGCTGAAGCAGAACGAGGATCCGCTCCTCGCCTGGACGACGAACACCGCGATCCTGACGCCCGGCGGGGTGCCCGCCGTCACCGCGCCGCTCCCGGCCACGACCCTCGATGGCAGTATCGACACCACGGCCCTGAACGGCTTCTTCACCACGAAGCTCACCGACGAGCTGGGTCTGCACGCGCGCTACCGCCGCTACGACCACGACAACAAGACGCCGCGCTACCGGCTGGAGCAGGGCTACGTCCGCTTCGACGCCGTCTGGGAGGACATCCCGCGCATCACGGTGCCCTACGGCTACACGAACGACCTGTTCGACGCTTACGCCACCTACAACCGCGGAGCGTTCGGCCTGGAGGGCGGCTGGAAGCACAACAAGATGGCCCGGACCTTCCGTGAAACCGAGGACACGACCGAGGACGTGTTCCGCGTCGCGGCCGACGTCCGCAGCGGCATCTTCATGGTCCGCGGCCTCGGAGAGTTCGGGAGCCGCGACTTCGACCACTACGGCGCCGTCCACGCCGAGGAGCACTCCTTCCTCGAGCCGGGGGCCCCGGCCAACCAGACCGTCCTGCGCCGTCCGGACCAGGCGAAGCGCGACCTGACCCGCTTCGGCGGCCAGCTCGAGCTCGCGCCGGAGTCCGGGAAGTTCGCGCTGTTCGCCTCCTACCTCCACACCAAGTTCGAGTACGACCAGGCGCACGTGGAGTGCGAGGACATCGCGTTGTTCCCGACCCAGGCGGCCTTCTGCCCTGGCGGCGAGCAGGCTCCCCTGGGCCTGATCGACGACCAGTACGACTCGTTCTCGATCGACGCGAACTTCGCGCCGAGCGAGAAATTCAACCTCTACGCGTTCTACACCTGGGAGGACGGCGACATCCTGCAGAACGGGCGGCAGAGCGGGAGCAGCCTGAACTTCGCGGTCAACGACGTGTGGACCGCGAACATCACGACGAAGGGCAACACCTTCGGCGGCGG
>DASSJI010000005.1:0-9300 GCA_035691285.1 Vicinamibacteria bacterium
CTCGAGGGACGCGATCGCGCGGAGCGTCCCGTCGCTCGGGGGCTCGGTCTCCACCACCCGGATCATCTGGCGCAGGCTGCGGCTCTTGCGGCTCTCGGGCTCGCTGAGCAGCTCCTCGTCCAGCTTCTCGCCCGGCCTGAGGCCGGTGAAGGCGATGGGGACGTCGCGCTCGGGCGCCAGGCCGCCCAGCGTGATCATGAGCCGGGCCAAGTCCAGGATGCGGATCGGCTCGCCCATCTCCAGGATGCACAGGTCGCCGAAGCCGCCGAGGCCGGCCAGGATCACGAGGCCCACGGCCTCGCGGATCGTCATGATGTAGCGGCGCACCTCGGGGTGGGTCACGGTGACGGGCCCGCCCCGGGCGATCTGGGCCTTGAACAGCGGCACCACGCTGCCCGCGCTGCCCAGCACGTTGCCGAAGCGCACCGCCGTGAAGCGCGTGGCCGAGCGCCGCGCGAAGTCCCGCACCACGAGCTCGGCGACGCGCTTGCTGGCCCCCATCACGCTCGTGGGCTTCACGGCCTTGTCGGTGGAGATCAGCACGAAGCGCTCCGCCCCCGAGGCCCCGGCCATCTCGGCGGCGATGCGGCAGGCGGTCACGTTGTTCTTGATCGCCTCCTCGGGGGCCTCCTCCATCAAGGGAACGTGCTTGTGGGCCGCGGCGTGGAACACGTCCTGGGGCCGCTGCTCGGCGCCCAGCCGGAGGACGCGCTCGCGGTCGCGCATGTTCACGACCTCGGCGCGCAGCTCGAGCCCGGGGTGGTCCTGCTGGAGCTGGCGGAACAGCAGGTACAGCTCGTTCTCGTTGACGTCGGCGAGCACCAGGCGGGCGGGGCCGAGGGCGGCCACCTGGCGCGCGATCTCGCTGCCGATGGAGCCGCCGGCTCCGGTCACCAGGATGCGCCGACCCGTGACCAGCGTCCGCAGCTCGGTCGGGTCGAAGGCCACGCTCGGGCGATGCAACAGGTCCTCGGGCGTGAGCTGTTGCAGCGTCGCGAGCGGGCCCCGCTCCCGGAACGAGGAGAACGCGGCGGGCAGGCTGCGGTACGTGAGCTTGAAGCTGGCGCAGGCCCCGAGCACCTCGCGCACGCGCGCCGCCGGCAGGTTCGGGATCGCGAAGAGCAGCTCGCGCACGCCGCGCTTCTCCACGATCTCGGGCAGCGCCTCGAGCGAGCCCAGCACCGGCCGGCCTCCGATCGTGGTGCGCCACTTGCCCGGGTTGTCGTCGACGAAGCCGAGCACCTCGTAGCTGTGCTCGTCGGAGCGCTGCAGCTCCCGCATCAGGAGTTCGCCGGCGCTGCCGGCGCCGACGATCAGGGCCCGCACCCGGGCCGGGCTCTGGCTGCGGACCTGGGTGACGAGCCACTCGTGGGCGTAGCGCGGCGAGAAGCGCAGGGCGCCCAGGAGCACCGTCGTCAGGAGCCACTCGATGATCAGCACGGAGCGCGGCGGCCCCACGCGCTGCAGGAAGTACACCAGGCTGACGAAGGCGGCTGAGCCGGCCCCGCAGGTCGCGACGACGCGCACGGCCTCGTGCAGGCCCGACAGGCGGAACGACCAGCGGTGGATGCCGAGCCCGGTCTGGAGCGTCAGCCGGACGAGCAGCAGCAGGGGCAGGAAGGTCCAGAAGACCTCCTGGTACTCCGCCGGCACGCGGCCCTCGAAACGGATCAGGAAGCCCAGGTGGAAGGAGAAGGCGATGGCGGCCGCGTCCAGGGCGTAGATCAGGGCGTAGCGCCGCCAGCCGGAGAACCAGCGCAGCGTCTCCCCGAGGCCGGTGACCGCGGCCAGGGCGGCCCGGACCAGACCCCCGCGCGGTGCGGTCGTCAAGCGCGCGCCTCGCGCCGGCGGGCGGCCACGAGCTCCGCCAGGAACAGCGTCGCCGCCAGGGCCAGGACGGCCCACTTCGCCCCGGGTTCGGGCTGGCTCCAGGCCCAGAGGCCCGCCCCGGTCAGCAGGGCCGACGCCGCTCCGATCACGAGCGACGTGCGCGCGTGGCTCCAGCCGGAGGCCACGAGGCGCTGGTACACGTGGTTCCGGTGCGGCCCGTACCAGCGCGGCTCGCGGGCGATCATGCGGAGGCGCGTCCAGGTCGCGTCCGCGAGGAACAGCCACAGGCTCATTGCCATCAGGAAGACCGAGCTGCCACGTGCCCGAGGAGGAGACAGAAGGGGCAGAGCGGCGAAAGTGTAACCCAGGAGCAGGCTGCCCGCGTCGCCGAGGAACACGCGCGCCGGGGACCAGTTGTGGGTCAGGAACGCCAGGCACGCCCCCGCCGCGGCGGCCCCGAGGCTCGCGGCGAAAGGATCCCACGCCGCGAGCGCGATCCCCACGCCGGTCACGACGCCTTGCAGGCCCGCCAGGCCGTCGATGCCGTCGAGGAAGTTGTAGAAGTTGACCACGGCCAGGATCCAGAGGACCGCCAGGGGCCCGCCCAGCCAACCGAGGCGCAGGTCGAGCGGCGCCGGAAGCGGCAGGCTCTCGAGACCGCCGATCGCCCAGACGACGACGCCCGCGACCAGCGCCTGCGCCGCGAGGCGCGGCAGGACCGGGAGATCGAAGCGGTCGTCGCCGAGGCCGAGCAGGGCCATTGCGAGCGCTCCCGCCAGGAAGACGGCGCCTCGCCCGCCTCCCGTGCCCGCCACGAGCAGGGCGGCGGCACACGCGAGCGCCACGGCCACGCCCCCGCCGCGAGGCGTGACGCGGGTGTGGGACGAGCGCTCGTTGGGCCGGTCGAGCAGGCCGAAGCGCAGAGCGGCTCGGAGCACGAGGGGCGTCGCCACGACGCCGACCACGAAGGCGATCCCCGCCGGCGCCCAGGGGAACGCGCTCATCGGATCCAGCCCTCGCGGCGCAGCGTCTCGACCTCCTCCGCGAGGCCTTCGCGCCAGCCGCGGGGCGCATAGCCCCAGTCCCGCCGGGCGTCCTCGTAGGAGAACGCCTTGTCCTCGGCCAGCCGCCGCACCTGCTCCTCGCTGACGCGCGGGGGCAGCCCGAGCGCGTGCCAGAGCCGCGCCGCGAGCGCCGCCGGCCCGATCGGAAGAGACAGGATGACGGGACGGCGCCCGAGCAGGCTCAGCACGTGCTCGACCAGGGCCCGCAGCGGGCCGGCCGCCGCTCCGGGGAGATCGTACTCGCGCCGATGCGCCCGCGGGCACTCGAGCGCGTCCACGGCGGCACGGGCCAGGTCGTCGACGTGGACGGGCTGGACGAGGGCCCGGCCCCCTCCGGGCAGGGGCACGCACGGCGTGCGCGCGAGGAAGCGGATGAGGCGCGACAGGTTCCGGTCGCCCGCGTCGCCGTAGATCATGGTCGGCCGCAGCAGCGTCCACGCGCCCGCCGAGCGGCGCACGCGCTCCTCCGCACGCGCCCGCTCGGCCCTCGAGCGCGACTCGAGCCGGGTGAAGACCGCCGTCGACGAGAAGTAGAGGCCGCGCGGCACGCGACGCGCGTCGACCGCGTCCACCACGCCGTCGGCGTGGCCGAACCCGAGGGAGGCCACGTGGACGAAGCCCTCCGCGCCCTCGAGGAGCGCGTCGAGGGCGCCGCGCTCGCCCATGTCGCCGGCGACGCGCCGCGCCGCGGCCGGCAGGAACGCGGCGCGAGCCAGGGGCGGCCGGACGAGGGCCTGGATCTCGTGACCGCGGCGCGCGAGCTCGGCCGCCACGCGCCGTCCGGTGAAGCCGGTCGCGCCGGTGAGGGCGACCCTCATCGGGCGGCACTCGAGTCCACGGCGTCGAGGAGCGCTCGGGCCCACTCGAGCGGCTCAGGCGCCTCCTGTTCCGGCAGGACGCAGACGATCAGCGGATCGCGCGCCGCGGTCGAGTGCCACGCGAGGCGCTGAACCTCGCGCAGGACGCCGTAGCTCGGCGAGACCTGTCCGCGGCCCAGCTCCAGGCCCCAGCCGGCCGAGTCGCCCCACGCCAGCAGGAACGCCCGGTCTCCCGCCAGGAGCCTCGCGCGGCCAGCCGCCACGATCTCCGCCCCCACGCCGGGCGCCAGGTGGAGCGGGATCTCCACGCGGTGCGGGCCCCGCCCCTCCAGGACGTCGCGGACGACGAGCGCGTGGCGGGCGTGGTGCAGGAGGAGCGTTCGCACCGGCGTCACGGGCGGGTCGAGGCGCCGATAGCCCGAGTGGGCTCCGACGAACGCTGCCCACTCGCCGCCCGCCTCGAAGCGCCGCGGCTCCGGCCGCGCGTCGTCCCGCAGCTCCCACAGGACATCGGGGGCCACGAGGCGGTTGATCTCGGCGCCGTCCACCTGAGGCGTGTTGTGCGAGCGCGTCCCGCGGAAGCGGTTTCGAGCGACGAAGTCACCGCTGTAGGTGTACGTGCCGCAGTCCGCCACGAGCCACCGGCCCAGCAAGTGCGCCTCGAAGGAGAGCGCGTCGTTGTGGCCGTGGCCGCCGCGGCCGGCCATGCCCACGGGGCCGCAGTCCACGAAGACGTGGTCGATCGCGTTGCGCAGGACGTAGACGCCGCCCTCGGGGAAGGCCGCCGAGCGGGGGGCGGCGCCGCCCTCGGGGAGCCGCGCGGCGGCCTCGGGGCCGAGCAGCCAGTAGACCTCGGCCCGCGGCCCAGCGAACGCGGAGACGAGGTCCGGCACGTCGAAGGCCGACCCCACGAGGCCGACGAGGTAACGATGGTCGTTGACGTCCTGGCCTCCCAGGGGCAAGGCCCGGCCGTCGTCGGCGTCGCCCCAGAGCGGCGCGCTGCCGTCGGGCCGCGTGTAGGCCTCGACGAGGCGCGCCATTGCGACGAGGCGGTCTCGATACGCGTCCGGCACCGGCTGGCCGAGGGAGCGCCGGTAGAGCGCGGGCAGCAGGAACAGCTCGAGCACGAGCCGGTGGTAGGCGCTGGACGCCTCGAAGTCGACGCCGTCGGCGAGCACCTGGCGCGGCAGCTCGTCCGAGAGGATCTCCCAGCCGAGGCGCTGCCAGCGCTCCGGCCCCTCGCCTTCGCCGAAGAACAGGCCCGCGACGACCAGGCCGGCGGTGTCCGCCGCGTAGTGATTGCCGTTCACGTCGGAGCGCTCGATGTAGCGCTCCGTGAATTCCGCGTGGAGGTAGAGCGCGCACAGGAAGCGGGAGCGGAAGCCCGCGTCGCCCCAGGCGTCACTCGCGTGGAACGCGTGGAAGAGCCAGGTCCAGCTCAGCACGCGCAGGGCCGCCTCCATGGCGCAGCCCCAGTTGACGCTCATGGCGTAGGGGTTGGCGCCGATCCACTCCTCGAGGACCGAGCGCGCGGCCCGCGCGTAGGCCTCGTCGCCGTCGAGCAGGTACGCCTGGCCCGCGGGGAGCAGCCACTGGAGCCGCGACAGCTCCCAGGGCACCTTGACGTCGCTCAGGTCGTCGCGGCGGACGAGCGGGAGCCTGCGGAAGAACCCTGACGGCCACGCAAGGCCGGTCTTGAAGTCGCGCGCCCAGTCGATCGGCGTGCCGAGGTCGGTCGGCGCGGATCCGAGCAGTTGCACGCGACGGCTGACCGCCAGGACCGCTGCGGCCCGCACCCGCGCCGGCTCCCCGGGACACAGGGCCTGGCACTGCGCCGCGTCGAGGGGGCGGGGCGGCCCGGGGAGCGGCCGCCCGGCGAGGCCCGCCCACAACGAGTCCAGGTCCCGGGCGCGTGTCGCCTGGAGCAGGCGCGCCCGATCGAAGGCCCTGGCGCGCCGCGGTGCGAGGATGGGTTCGACGAGCGAGCGCAGCTCCTGGCCGGCGCGCCGGGCCACGAAGCCGGGAGGCCTCCGGAGGAGACGGACCGCCCGCGCCAGTGTCACTCGTTCCGGGCTTCCGGCTTCCGGCCGGTCACGACCAGGAACCAGCCGAGGCGTCGCGGCACGAATCGCAGCGCCCAGCGCGGCAGGTAGCCGCTGCGCGAGACGCGCAGGTCGTAGGGAGTGACCACCGGATTCACGCGCACTTCGGCGAGGCCGGGGAAGAGGGCGCGCGCCTCGGCGACGGTGTAGGCCTGCGTCCCCGCGCTCTCGACGTGGGCCGCGACGACCTCGCGGAGCGACCGCCACGGCCGTCCCGCGAGCAGCGCGTAGAGCACCCAGCACTGGAGCGCCACGAGCGAGTGACGGTGGTAGACCATCACGCAGGTCTCGCCGCCGGGCGCCAGGACCCGGACGATCTCGCGCGCCGCCGCCGCGGGGTCGCTCGTGTGGTGGATCACGCCCCACGAATAGACGAAGTCGAAGTTCTCGTCCGGGAAGGGCAAGCGCTCCGCGTCGGCTTGACGGACGTCGGCGGCCAGGCCCTCCCGCTCGAGCCGGCGCAGCGCGAGGTCGACGGCGTGCTGCGTCAGGTCGACGCCAGTGAGAGCCGCCCCGGCGCGCGCGAAGCGCACGAAATCCGTGCCCGCGCCCACGCCGACCTCGAGCACGCGCCGGCCGCGCCGCTCGGCGAACCTCGCGAAGCTCGCGATGAACGGCTCGCGCTCGTCGCGCTCCCGCTCGAGACGCTCGAAGTAGGCGGCGCTCCCCTCGGTCTCCTCGAAGCCGCGCGTGCCGCACGGCGTCGCCTCCCAGAAGGAGCGCACCTGCTCCTTGGAGGCGACGAGGCTCGAATCCGTCACCGGGCGATCATAATCCGGCGGCCCGGGACCAGCGGATCAGGGCCCCGCCACGATCGACTCCTCGGGCGCCGGGTTGTCGCAGTCGATGATCTCCTGCCACAGGCGGTAGCCGTCTGCGTCACCGAGGCCTGTGAACACGAGCGCGGCCCAGTCGTTCGAATCCTGCAGCGTCATCAGGGCTGCCGCGCAGAAGCTGTTGTCCACAGGATCCGCAGGGTTCGTCCCCTGCCGGTTGAGGTCGTAGGCGATGCCGCTCTGGAGCACCGCGTTCCCGTTCCAGTCGATGGCCGTCGCGCCGCAGACGCCCTGGTTCTCGTTCAGGCTGTTCTCGTTGAGGTTGATGCGGCTCCCGGTGGAGTAGCTGAGCACGTTGCCCTCGCCGGAATCGCCCCGGGCGTCGCAGTTCGTGTCGATGCGGGGGAACTGGTAGCGGTAGTTCATCACGGAGTTGTAGTTCGGCTTCCAGTTGCAGCTCTCCGGACCGCCGTGCTGCAGGTTCAGGTTGTGCCCCAGCTCGTGCATGATCGTGTTCGACACGTTGTTGAGGCTGGAGAAGCACTGCAGCGACACGATCAGGTCGTTGCCCGGCAGCTCCGCCTGCCCCGAGCTGCCGCTGTTGGTGTTGTAACGATGCGGCAGCAGCACGTAGTGGAAGATGCCGGCCCGGTTCGCGGCGAAGTTGGCGGCCTTGTGGGCCTGGAACTCGGCGTTGTTGACGCCGCCCACGATGACGCCGTCCGCATCGGGGATGAGGTTGCCCCCGGCGAAGAGTCCCCCCTGGCCGAAGTCGTGGTGCAGGGCCACCCCCGTCGAACCGTCGGGGTTGGTCACGGGCGAGCCGGCGAAGGCGCTCGTCACACGGTCGACCATGGCCTGTGTCGGACGATGGGAATGCGCGGAGCAATCCAGCGCATCGTCGAACCAGTCGTACTCGAGGAAGATGTCCTTGCGAAGCGGGCTCGCGCCCATGCCGGGCAGGTTGAGCCCCAGCGTGGTGCCCAGCACCTCGTCGCCGTCGTCGATGGCGTCGCCGTCCGTGTCGGGGTTGTTGGGGTTCGTGCCGGTGTTGCTGGGGCTGATGTAGATTCCGGTGTTGGTCTCGACGCAGTCGGTCAGACGGTCCCCATCAGTGTCCGCGCAGACGCCGTCGTCGTCGAGGATGGTACCTTGGCCCGAGCCATCCGCGATCCTGGCGTTCGACGACGCGCCGCTGAGCGTCACGAAGAACGTCTCGTCCGTTTCGGACAGCGTGTCGCCGTTCACGGTCACGCTGGCCGAGAGCGCCGTCGTCCCGGGGTCGAAGACGAGCGTCTGGAACACCGACTGGTAGTCCCCGCCCGTCGTTTGCAGGGTGAGGCTCCAGCCTCCGGAGAAACTGCCAACGTCACCCCCGAAGTCATCCACCACGTAAAGACTCCAGGTCCCGACAGGGTCGGCCCCGGCGAAGGCTGACAGGCTGCTGCTGTACGGTCCCGCGGGAGCAGGGGCGCCGAAGACGTCCGTGGCCGGCTGGTTGTCGCTGACGTTCGTCGGCCGATAGGTGCCCGAGACGATCGGTCCGCTCCCGAGCGCAGGGCCGGCGTCGTCGAGGACCAATGTGACTCCGGCAACCCCATTGGAGCTCCCCACATCCGAGAGCAGCATCACCTTCTGGCCGGCGGGACCGACCAGCAGGACGTCGACGTCGCCGGGGTAGGTGTGGTTGAAGTTCGCGAGCGTCACCGTGACCTTCGCCACTGTCCCGGTGAAGCTCGGGACGCTGATCGTCGACGGGTACGGCGTGGCGCTGGCGTTGTCGTTGATCGTGATCGCAGTGCCATTGGAGAACGTGCTGCTGGACGGAGGCGGCCCGGCCACGGCGGTCCCGTTGGACGTCGTGTAGTTCACCATCACCGTGTCGGAGCTGGCGGCCGAGAGCGTCACCGGGAACGTGGCGAGCGTCGTGCCGGAGTCCCCCTCCGTCACACTCACATCGCCGATCGACAGCGACGGCCGCGGGTCGTACGCCACCACGCAGTCGTTGATCATCGACCCCGTCGTGAAGAGCGACGTGTCCAGCCGCAGCGGATAGCTCGGCACAAGCCCGCTCGTGTAGAACACCGTCCCGTTCCGGCTGTACTTCACCACCCCGCCTTCGACCGCCACACGCAGCCGGTTCCCCGAGGCGTAGCTCCCGAAGTCGCCCCGGTGCGTCCCCCCTTCGAACACCTTCACCACTCCCGTGTCCGACAGTACGATCCCGAACTCGATGTCCGTGTAGCTCTGGTTGCTGTCCCCGTTCCCCAGGCCCCAGCCACGCCAGGACAGGCCTGTCGCCGCGCACTCCACATACCCGTCCCCGCTCGTGATCAGGCGCGTCGAGACCGCCCCCGAGGTCCATCCCGCCGCCGTCGTCTTCGTCAGGCTCGCTCCACTCGCCGTCGCACCCACCACGTTCGTCCACACCGCCGCTTCCTCGACCGCACCCTCGTCGTCCACGATGGTTCCGATCCCCTGGGCGTCCGCGATCAAGGCGTTCGTGGCTACCGACAGGTTCACCACGAAGCTCTCGTTGGCTTCGTCGTCCAGATCCCCGTTCACCGTCACCGAGATCGGCTGCGTCGTCGTCCCGGGCGAGAAGGTCAGCATCCCCGACGCCACCTGGTAGTCCCCAGGCGCCACCGCCGTCCCGTTCGCCGTGGCCCAGTTCACCGTCACCGTCTGGCTGCTCACCGCCGACAGCGTC
>DASSJI010000006.1:0-27954 GCA_035691285.1 Vicinamibacteria bacterium
GCGGCCGTTGGGGATCCCCACGGTGCGCGACCGGGTGGTGCAGGCGGCGGCCAAGATCGTCCTCGAGCCGATATTCGAGGCTGACTTCAAGGGATGCTCGTACGGGTTCCGGCCGAAGCGCAGCGCCACCGACGCGTTGGAAGCGATCCGCCTCACGGGCGGTCGCGGACACCGATGGGTGGTCGAGATCGATATCGAGAAGTACTTCGACAGCATCGACCATCGCAAGCTGATGCTGCTCGTGGAGCAGCGCATATCGGACCGGCGGGTGCTGAAACTCCTTCGGCAGTGGCTGAAGGCAGGAGTGATGGAGGAAGGCCGCGTGCGCGACACCCTCCTGGGGAGTCCCCAGGGAGGGGTGATCTCGCCGCTGCTGGCCAACATCTACCTCGACGTTCTCGACCGTCTGTGGGAACGCCAGAGCCGCCACCTGGGACGACTGGTGAGGTATGCGGACGACGGGGTCGTCCTCTGCCGCAGCAGGGCCGACGCGGAGGAAGCGCTGCTCCGTCTCGGCCGCATCATGGATCGGCTCGGCCTGAAGCTGCACCCGGAAAAGACGCGCATCGTCGAGCTGGGACTCGGCAAACAGGGATTCGTCTTCCTGGGCTGTTACCTGCGCATCGTGCTCTCGCACTTCAAGCGGCGGGAGTACCTGTTCCGGTGGCCGTCCCCGAGGGCGATGAACCGGATCCGAGCCCGCATTCGGGAGCTGACGGACCGCCGCCGCTGGGCGGGGCTGCAGGACATCAGGCAGGTCGTCGAAGTCCTCAATCCCGTTCTGTGGGGCTGGGGCAACTATTTCCGCACGGGCAACGCCTCCTGGAAATTCCAGCAGGTGGACCTGTACGTGAACCAGCGGCTGGTCCGGCTGCTGCGCCACGTACGCGGTTGGGACCGGCGTCCCTTCTCGTTGCGGGATTGGTCCCCGGCGCGCTTCGCGGAGGAATTCCGACTTCACCGACTTCTGGGCACGATCCGCTATCCGGGTCTGGCGAACGCGACATGAGAAGACCATCGGTAAGCCGTGTGTGGGAAATCCACGAGCACGGTTTGAAAGAGGGATTCAGGAGCTCGGGCCCGCAAGGGCACCGCGCCTGACTTCTACCAATGAGTCTTCAGGAGAAGCTCGAGGCGCTGCCGACGCGCCCGGGCGTCTACCTCTTCAAGGACGCGGCGGGCAAGGTCGTCTACGTCGGCAAGGCCCGGGTGCTGCGCGACCGCGTGCGGTCCTACTTCCAGGCGGGCCGGCCGATGGAGTACCTCAAGGGCCGGATGATGGAGGCGGTCGCCGACCTCGACCTCGTCGTCACCGACACGGAGATGGAGGCGCTGGCCCTCGAGAACAACCTGATCAAGCGCCACCAGCCGGTCTACAACGTCCGCCTCCGCGACGACAAGAACCACCCGTACCTGCGCCTCACGCTGAAGGACGAGTACCCGCGCCTCTACGTCGTGAGGCGCCCGGCGGAGGACGGGCACGCCTACGGCGGGCCCTACATCCCGGCGAGCCTCGGGCGAAAGACCGCTTCGGTGGTGCACCGCGTCTTCGGCGTGCGCTCGTGCAAGGAGGAGCTGAACGGGCGAAGGCCGCGGCCGTGCCTCCAGTACCAGATCAAGCGCTGCCTCGCGCCGTGCGTCGCCGAGATCTGCGCCCTGGGGGACTACCGGCGCGCCTGCGAGGATGCGCGCCTCTTCCTGGAGGGGCGCACCGAGGCCGTGCTCGAGCGCCTGGAGGCCGACATGGCGCGGGCCGCGGCCGAGGAGCGCTTCGAGGAGGCGGCGAGCTTGCGGGACAAGGCGCGCGCCCTCGAGCGGCTGGAGACGCCCCAGAAGATCACGACCACCGACATCGAGGAGCGCGACCTGTTCGGCGCCCACGCCGAGGGCGAGCGCGCCGCGTTGCAGGTGTTCTCGGTGCGGGAGGGCAAGGTCGTGGCCCGCGAAGCCTACCTGCTCGAGCGCGTCGCCGAGCCGGAGCGGCTGCTCTCGACGGCGCTGCAGCAGTTCTACGCGGAGCGCCCGGTGCCGCGCGAGGTCCTCGTGCCCGAGGAGATCGCGGACCGCGACCTGATCGAGAGCTGGCTCACGTCCCGGCGCGGCGCGCGCGTCGTCCTGCGGGTCCCGAGGCGGGGCGAGAAGGTGCGGCTCCTGGAGCTCGTCGTCCGCAACGCGCGGCTGGCCTTCGAGCTGGAGTGGATGCATCCCCGGCGGCGGTCCCAGGAGGTGCTGCGGGGGCTGCGCGACCTGCTCGACCTCGACGAGGAGCCGCGACGGATCGAGTGCTTCGACATCTCGAACATCCAGGGCTCCGACGTCGTGGCGTCGATGGTGTGCTTCGTGGACGGGCTGCCCAGGAAGTCGGAGTACCGGAAGTTCCGCGTGAAGGGCCTCTCGGGCGCGCCCGACGACTTCGCCTCGATGCGCGAGGTCGTGGGCCGCCGCTACCGCCGCCTGCTGGAGGAGGGGAAGGAGCTGCCCGAGCTGGTCCTGATCGACGGCGGCAAGGGACAGCTCGGCGCGGCGGTCGAGGCGCTCGAGGAGCTCGGCGTCGGCGCGCAGCCCGTGGCGAGCCTGGCGAAGCGCGAGGAGCTGATCTTCGTGCGCGGCCGCGGCGAGCCGATCGCACTGCCGCGCACGTCGCCGGTGCTGCAGCTCGTGCAGCGCGTGCGCGACGAGGCCCATCGCTTCGCGATCGGCTTTCACCGCCAGGCGCGGACGAGGCGGACCTTGCGCTCGGAGCTGGACGACATTCCGGGCGTCGGGCCGACGAAACGGCGCAAGCTCCTGACGCGCTTCGGCTCGGTGCGCGGCGTGCGCGGAGCCAGCCTCGAGGAGCTGGCCGCGGCCGTGGGCCGCGCCGTCGCCGAGCGCATCCGGGCCCGCTTCGACGCATGAGCGCCGATCCCTTCGAGGCGTTCTTCGCGGCCCTGGAGGCTCGGCACCGACGCGAGCTCGAGCTGACGGAGATCCGCAAGGGCGTGCAGGCGCTGTCGTCGCTCTACGTGCATCGGCGTGGGCGCCTCGACCGGCTCCGGGCCGGGGCCGGCAAGCGCGCGGCCTTCGCCCTCTACTACGGCGCGCTGCACTTCCTCGTGGTGCGCCAGATCGTGAGGGCCATCGAGGGTCCGCGGCCCCGACGCATCCTCGACCTCGGCTGCGGCACGGGCGCGGCGGGCGCCGCCTGGGCGCTCGAGTCGGGCGCCGCCTACGAGGGCATCGAGCGCAGCGGCTGGGCCGCGGAGGAGGGCCGCTGGACGCTCCGCGCGCTGGGGGTGGAGGGGCGGATCGTTCGGCGCGATCTCGCGGGCGTTCCATTGCCTGGCGAGCAGGCCGGCATCCTGCTGGCCTTCACCGCGAACGAGCTGGCGGAAGGCGAGCGGACGGCGCTCCTCCACCGCCTCCTCTCCGCCAACGCTCGCGGCGCCTTCGTGCTCGTGGTCGAGCCGCTCTCGCGCCGCATCGCCGGGTCCTGGTGGGATGCATGGCGCGCGGCCTTCGTCGCGGCGGGCGGGCGGGCCGACGAATGGCGCTTCGCCCTCGACCTGCCGCCGACCCTCGCCCTTCTCGACAGGGCCGCCGGGCTCGACCATCGCAACCTGACGGCTCGCTCCCTCTGGGTCGATGACTCTATGGTGTCGGCGGCATGAGATACGCCGCGCGGAAGAGCCTCTCGTAGCGCAGCGGCTCGCCCTTCTCCCAGGGCTTGTACGCGTTCGCGAAGTCGATGCGCTGGCCGATGGTCCGGTGGCCGGAGCGCCACAGCACGTAGATCCATCCCGGCCGCGGGTTTCCGAGGTTCTCGGTCTGGAGCTTCACGAAGGCGGTGGCGAACGCGTGGTTGTCCCGGGTGACCTCGAGGGCGAAGCGGTCGGCCTCGTGCTCGTTGTGGCGCGAGTAGGCGAGGCCGACGGGCACGATGATGAAGGAAAAGATGTTGGTGAGCAGCATCAGCAGCGGCAGGGCGGCGATGTCGGCGAGGGATGTGAAGCCCATGCGCGGGGCGAAGCGGGAGAAGAAGAAGCCCGCGGTGCGATGCGCGAGGTACAGCGTGGCGAGGATGAGGAGCGAAAAGAACGCCACGCTCTTCGGGACGTGGCCGAGCACGTAGTGACCCATCTCGTGGCCCATGACGGTCAAGAGCTCCCGGGGCGTCAGCTTGGCGATGATGGTGTCCCACAGCACGATGCGCTTCGTCTCGAACAGCCCGGCCACGTAGGCATTGACCGCCTTCGTGTCTACGCTCTTGTTGACCTCGTACACGCGGCTGCCCTCGATGCCCGCGCGGTCCGCGAGAGCCAGGATCTGCTGCTCGAGCGGCCGGTCCTTCATCGGGCCGAACTCGTTGAAGAGGGGGTCGACCCAGATGGGCCCGATGACCAGCATGAGGAGCAGGAAGGGAACCATGAGCACCGAGGTGTAGAGCCACCAGCGCTGCGGGCTCTTCTTCAGCAGCAGGAACGGGACCCACAGGAAGAGCGCGCCGATGATGAGCCCGACCAGGAGGCCCTTCACGGAATCGCCGAACCACTTCGCGAACGTCTGGTTGGACAGGCCGTAGTCGTGCTGGCGGACGAACTCCGTGTAGTAGGCCCAGGGCAGCCCGATGACGAACGTGATCAGGCTGAAGAGGACGAAGAACACGACCAGCGTGGAGAACCAGTTGCGCCCGACGCGGCGCGCCACGTCGCGCAGTCGGGCGGAGAAGCCGGTGAAGACGAACAGCGACGGAATCAGGAGGCCCAACGCGACGTCGATCACCCACAGCACGTTGCCGCTGCGGTAGTAGCGCATGGCCTTCTCGCTCGCAGGCGGGACGGCGACGGGGCCGGTGTCCGCGGACTCCGCGGAGGTGACGGCAGGCACGGCGCCTTGCGGCTCCTGCCCGGCCGTGACGACGGGGAAGCTGATCAGGAGGAGCACGGTGCACGTGAGCAGGGTGGCTCGCATCGAGCCTCCTCGTGGCGGCGCCAAGGCTAGCACACAGGGCCGCGGACGAGCGGGATCACGAGGTCTGTGAGGTCATGCCCAGCTCATCTCGCAGGCGTTGGCATTGATGCTACCATCCCGGCTTCCTTGGAGACCCGTTGGACCTGACGCCGGAGCGGATCGCACTCGGACTGACGACCTACATCGTCTTGCTGTTCAGCCTCTCGTTCCACGAAGCGGCTCACGCCTGGGCGGCCCTTCGTATGGGCGACGACACGGCGCTCCGGGCGGGGCGCATCACACTGAACCCGGTCGTCCACATCGATCCGATCGGGACCGTGCTGCTGCCGCTCATCGCGTTCGTGTCCATGGGCTCGCCGCTCTTCGGCTGGGCGAAGCCGACGCCCTACAACCCGGCCAACTTCCGGCGCGACCGGACCATGGCGGCCGGCCACGTTACCGTCGCGGGCGCGGGGCCGATCTCGAACCTGATCCTCGCCGTGCTGTTCACCGGAGCGCTCTTCCTCTACTTCAAGCTCGGCGGCGGGACGGCGCGGAATCCGGCTCTGCTGCTGTTGCTGGCCGGCATCGAGATCAACGTCCTGCTGGCCGTCTTCAACCTCGTGCCCCTGCCGCCCCTCGACGGGTCGAAGGTCGCGGCCTTCGGCCTCCCGCGCGGCCTTGCCGACGCCTACGTGCGCGTGGTCGAGCCGTACGGGGGCTGGATCCTGCTCCTGCTCTTCGCAACCGGCGCGCTGTGGGCGGTGATCGGGCCGATCGAGCAAGCCCTGACCAGGATCCTGCTCGAACTCGCCCGCTGAGATGGCGCGCCCCCGCATCCTCTCCGGCATGCGCCCGACGGGCGCGCTGCACCTCGGCCACCTGACTGGCGCGCTCGAGAACTGGGCGCGGCTGCAGGACGCCTACGAGTGCTACTGGACGATCGTCGACTGGCACGCCCTGACCACGGACTACGCGGACCCGTCGGCGATCCGCGAGAGCATCCTCGAGGTCGCCGTGGACTGGCTCGCCGCCGGCCTCGACCCGAAGCGCGCGGCGCTCTTCGTCCAGAGCGACGTGAAGGAGCACGCCGAGCTGCACCTGCTCCTGTCGATGGTCGTGCCGGTCCCATGGCTCGAGCGCGTCCCGACCTACAAGGAGCAGCAGCAGAACATCAAGGACAAGGATCTGTCGACCTACGGCTTCCTCGGCTATCCGCTCCTCCAGACCGCCGACATCATCGTCTACAAGGCCGACGCCGTGCCGGTGGGCGAGGATCAGGCGCCCCACATCGAGCTGACGCGCGAGATCGTGCGCCGCTTCAACAACTTCTACGGGCCCCTCTTCCCCGAGCCGAAGACGCTGCTCACGCCGACGCCGCGCATGCCCGGCACGGACGGGCGGAAGATGTCGAAGTCGTACGGCAACGCGATCTACCTCAAGGAGCCGCCCGAGGTCGTGCGGGAGAAGCTCCGGCCCATGGTCACGGATCCTGCGCGCAAGCGGCGCACCGACAAGGGCGATCCGGAGATCTGTCCGGTCTTCGACCTCCACAGGGCCTTCTCGACCGAAGCGACGCGGGAATGGGCGGCGCAGGGCTGCCGCACCGCGGGCATCGGCTGCATCGACTGCAAGATGAAGCTGGCGGACCACCTGGTCGAACGCCTGCGTGAGATCCACGCCCGCCGGCCCGAATTTGCCGACCGGCCCGACACCGTCTGGGACATCCTGCGCGAGGGCGCGAACAAGGCCCGCGAGACCGCCCGTGCCACGATGGAAGAGGTGCGCGCCGCCATGAAGATCCGGTACGCGTGACGGTGCCCGAGGACGACAAGCCGGCCGAGACGACCAGGGTCGAGATCCCGCAGGGCGTCGAGTCGACGCTCCCCGAGGACGCGCCGAGGATCCAGCTCCCGACCTTCGAGGGGCCGCTGGACCTGCTGCTCTACTTGATCCGCCGCGACCAGATCGACATCCACGACATCCCGATCGCGCCGATCACGCGCAGCTACATGGAGTACCTCGAGCTGATGCGGGAGCTGAACCTCGACGTGGCCGGCGAGTTCATGGTGATGGCGGCCACCCTGATCCACATCAAGTCGAAGATGCTCGTGCCCGTGAACCCCACCGAGGCCCAGGGCGAGGAGGAGCCCCAGGAGGACCCGCGCGAGGAGCTGGTCCGCCGCCTGCTCGAGTTCCAGCGCTACAAGGAGGCGGCCGGCCTGCTGCACCAGCAGGCGCAGATCCGGGCCGCCACCTGGACGCGCCCCGACGGGGCGCTACCGAAGCTCGACGACTCGGGGGAGGAGATGCTGGAGGCCGGCCTCTTCGACCTGATCGCGGCGTTCAAGGAGCTGCTCGAGCGGCGCAGGACCCTGCTCGCCCACGAGGTCGAGCCCCAGGGCAAGAGGGTCGAGGAAAGGATGGACGAGATCATGGTCCTGGTGCGGGAGGGCGAGTCGGTCGAGTTCGTGGCCCTCTTCGAGACCGAGCGCACCAAGCCGGATATGATCGTGACGTTCCTGGCGCTCCTCGAGCTGATCCGCCTCAAGCGGATCAAGGTGTACCAGCGCGGGCTGTTCGGCCCCATCCGCATCTTCAGGCCGGTCGGGCCCGAGACGGCCATGCCGGGGCCGACCTAGGTTGAGCCGCGAAGGCACGCAGACCACGGAGAAGGACTTGGAAGAGAACGAAGGCGAGGCGCCGATCCTGCCGCCGCAGGAGATCCGGGCCGTCCTGGAAGCCCTGATCTTCGCGGCGCACGAGCCGCTCACGCCGCGCCAGATCGCCCAGGTGCTGCAGGGAATACCGAAGGACGCCTGGAAGGCAGCGCTCGGGGAGCTGAGTCAGGACTACGCGCGCGACGGCCGAGGCCTGCAGCTCGTCGAGGTTGCGGGGGGCTGGCAGATCACGACGCGGCCCGAGTACAACGACTGGCTCCGAGAGTTGATCGACCCGAAGGCGCCCACGCGCCTCTCGATCCAGGCCCTCGAGACGCTGGCGGTGATCGCCTACAAGCAGCCGGTCACGCTGCCCGAGATCATCGAGCTGCGCGGCGTGAAGTCCGGGGGCGTGATCAAGACCCTGCTCGAGAAGCGCCTGATCCGCATCGTCGGCCGCAAGGAGGTGGTCGGCCGCCCGATGCTGTATGGCACCACCAAGGAGTTCCTGCTGAACTTCGGGCTCAAGGACCTGGGCGAGCTCCCCAGGATCGAGGAGTTCGCGGAGGTCCTGGGGGAGGAAGTGGACGTGGCTGGGCTCAAGCGAGCCATCGAGGCCCCGCGCCCCGTCGAAGTGGCCCTGGAAGCGGAGGAAGAGAGCGAGAGCTAAAGCAACACTTGACAGTCGCGTTCTAACTTCCTACCATTACTCGAATTTTTTGATTAAAGGGGTCTGGAATGCGACTTCCCCTCCTCGTCGCCGGCCTCTCCGTCGCCTTTGCCGGGTGTGGCCTGATCGATTCGGTCAGCGGACCTAAGTCCCTTGCCATCCAGAAGTTCGAAGCCTCGCCCGAGGACGTGGCGAGCGGTGCTTCCGTGACGCTGGAGTGGGACGTCGAGGGCTCCGAGGCCGTGGCGATCAACAACGGGATCGGGGTCGTGCCGCCGAGGGGGACGCGGAAGTTCTCCGCGTACTACACGGCAACCTACACCCTGACGGCCCGCGCCGGCACCTCCTCGGCGACCGCCAGCGTCCAGGTCAACGTGCGCGGCACGGGCACCGACCCGCTCGACCCCTATCCCTCGCCGACGCCCGGCCCCAGCCCCTCTCCGTCTCCGACGCCCACGCCGTCGCCCACGCCCGAGCCATCGCCGACGCCGACACCCGAGCCGACGCCGACGCCTGGTCCCGCCGGCGCCTGCGGCGTTCCCGCGGCCGGCGCCACGAAGGGCTGCGCGGTGAGCTGGGAGTTCCCAGCCGAGCTCGAGAACGGCCAGTGCATCGAGCTCAACACGGTCACCGTGGATCAGGGCTGCCCCGTGACCAACGGGACCTCGCTGTCGGTCGGCTTCGCGATCACGGCCAAGACGGCCCTCGAATCCCTCAAGTGGCGGCTGCAGAAGAACGAGGCCGACACGGTTTCCCCCGACGAGGGCCCGGTGGACGTCAACGGCAAGACGAGCGTCCTGGTGACGGACACCGTCGCGGGCGAATGGGTGGTCTTCGAGGTCGTCGACCAGGACAACAAGGTCCGGCTGCGCTTCCGCTTGACCCACAGGTAGTTCGCTTATCATCCGCTCCGTGCTGGAGCGGCTGCAGAAGGTCCTCGCGCGCGCGGGCGTCGCCTCGCGGCGCGGCGCCGAGCGCGTGATGCTCGAGGGCCGCGTCACCGTGAACGGCGCCATCGTCCGCACGCTGGGAAGCAAGGCCGACCTCGAGCGCGACGACGTCCGAGTGGACGGCGTCCGGATCCGTCCGCCCAGGGCGCCCGTGTACCTGCTGCTGAACAAGCCCAAGGGCGTGGTCACCACGCGCCGCGACCCGGAGGGCCGCGCGACGGTGATGCAGCTCGTGCCGGCGGTGGCGGGGCTGTTCCCGGTCGGGCGCCTGGACGTGACCACCGAGGGCCTGATCCTGCTCACCAACGACGGCGCGTTCGCGGAGCGCGTGTCGCACCCTCGCTACGAGGTGCCGCGGGTGTACGAGGCCAAGGTGCGGGGCGTCCCGGACGCGCGCGCCCTCGAGCGGCTGCGGCGCGGCGTCACGGTCGACGGCGAACGGATGGCCGTGGACCGCGTCCGGGTGCTCGAGGCGGGCAACAACTCCTGGGTCGAGGTCGCGCTCCACGAGGGCAAGCACCACGAGGTGCGGCGGCTGCTCGAGGCCGTCGGCCATCCGGTGTCGAAGCTGCGTCGCGTCGCGCTGGGCCCGGTGACCGCTCGCGGCCTGCTGCCCGGCGAGTTCCGCCACCTGACCTCGGACGAGGTGCGGGCGCTGCGCGAGGGAGGGCGTTCGCGGCACGGCCGCCCGCACGGGCCGAGGCGCGCCCGCCCCGCGTGAAGCCGCGGGGCCTGGTCATCGCCATCGACGGGCCCTCCGGTGCCGGGAAGTCCACGGCCGGGCGCGCGCTGGCGGCGCGCCTGAGCTATACGTTCATCGACACCGGCGCGATGTACCGGGCGCTGGCCTTGAAGGCCGCCCGCTCCGGCGCCGACCCGGACGATGCCGAGGCCCTGGCCGCGCTCCTCCACGCCGCGCGCATCGAGCTGAGCGAAGGCGGCCGTCGCGTGCTCCTCGACGGCGAGGACGTCACCGAGGCCATCCGCACGCGCGAGGCGAGCGTCCTGGCGTCCCGGGTCTCGGTCCACCCCGCCGTGCGCCGCGAGATGGTGGCCCGCCAGCGCGCGCTGGGCGCCGGAGGCGGTGTCGTCCTCGACGGACGCGACATCGGCAGCGCTGTCTTTCCGGACGCCGACCTGAAGTTCTACGTCGACGCGGATCCGCGGGAACGAGCCGAGCGTCGGCGGGCGGAGCTGCTGGCGAGCGGAAGCGCGGCGGAGATCGGCGCGATCGAGCGCGAGATCCGCGATCGCGACCAGGCCGACATGACACGCGCGGACTCGCCCCTCGTGCGTACAGCGGACGCCGTGCTCGTCGACACGACGACGCTCACCCCCGAACAGGTGCTCGAGCGGATGCTGGCGGCGGTCCGGGCTACTTGACCTGCAGCGTCTCGATGTAGGTCGTGAGCGCCCCGATCCGGGCCTTCACGGCCTTCTCCGAGTAGCCCTCGCCCGAACGCTTGAAGGCGTCTCCCCACTGCGGCATGTCGCTGCCACCGTGACCCTTCACCTCCTGCCGTCCGTCGATCACCTTGGCCACGCGCTCCGCGTCGAACTTCTCGTCCTTCTTGGTCAGACGGGTCAGATCGCTGGGGCGTACGCGAAGGCTCGAGGCCAGGACGCCGTCGCCCTTGCCGGACGCGCCGTGGCAGGTCGCGCAGTACGTCCTGTAGAGCGAGTCGCCGCTCTCCTCGCCCTGGAAGGTCTCCGAGGTCTGGACGGCGGCGGTCTGCGGTCCTGAAACGGCGGGGACCACGCCGGCCACGGCGACCAGGGCAGCGAGCCCAACCACTGGCCCTCGGGTCATTGCGCACCTCCTGCGGCCGCCCGAACGCGGCGCCGCAACACCCGCGCAGGGCCTGCGTCGACGCAACCGAGGCGGGCTGCACGAACCAGAAAGAGCAAGCCGCGCGCCAGCGTCACTAGAGCCGCAGCTTGGCGAACTCGTCGAACGTCGTCACGCCGTCGGCGACGAGCTTCAGGCAGCGGGCGCGCATGGTCGTCATCCCGGCGCCGATCGCCACGGACTCGATGTCCTGGGCCGACATGCCGTTCTGGATGGCCGTGCGCACCTCGGGCGCTCCCGTCATGATCTCGAAGATCGCGCGCCGGCCGCGGTAGCCGACCTTGTTGCAGGTGGGGCAGCCCTTGCCCCGGAAGAACTTGAGCTTCGCCGCCTCCTCCGGGCCGATGCCGTGGTTGGCGAGCGTCTGCGGAGCGGGCGGCTCGGCAACTGTCCTGCAGATCCGGCAGACCTGGCGCACGAGACGCTGGCACGTCACCACGGCCATCGAGCCGGCCAGGACCTGGGGCGGGACGCCCATCTCCAGCATGGCCGACACCGCGGCGCCCGCGCTCTGGGCCGGGATCGCGGCCACGACCACGATGCTCGACGCGAGCTGCGCGGCGAGCAGGGCGGTGCCGCGGTCGGGCACGGAGGACAAGGCCACCACCTCGGGGCGCACCGCCACCACCGAGCGCAGCGTCTCCTCCATGTTCAGGCCCGCCGCCTTCTGCTCCACCTCGACCTGGCGAACGCCCTCGAGGGGCCAGTGGACCGGCGCCTCGAGCGAGACGACGTCGCGCTGGGCCTGCACCAGGAAGTTCATCATCGAGTACAGCGTCGTGCCCGCGCCGTTGAACACCGGGGCTGACACGATCACCAGGCCGAACGTGCTGCGCAGCTCCTCGAGGAGGCGCACCCGGTCCTCGAGCTCGAGGCCCAGCGTCGTGAAGTCCTTGATGAACGTGGCCCGGTCGATCAGCTTGATGGTCGCGGACACACCGTGGGCCGTGGGCAGCGTCTGGGCCACGAAGTCGAACTCGCTCTCGCCGAGCCGGCCGCTCGAGCGGGCGGTCTGGGGCTTGCTCTCCTTGGTCGTGTCGAGCCGGAACACCTCGAACAGCTTGTGGGTGAAGGGGGCCTGGAACTTCTTCGGGATCGGATCGACCCGAAAGAAGAACCCGTCGATCCGGTACTTCACCGAGATCGCGTCCTCGGTCGGCTCGATGTGCACGTCGGAGGCGCCTTTCTTCGCCGCGAGGCCCATGATGTATTGGATGATCGCGTCCGGCCCGCTCTGCTCCCACACCGGGCTCGCGGCGTACTCGGCGCCCATCGTGTCCGTCAGGGGGTTCACGCCCTGGCTCTTGAGGGCGGCCTGGATGTCCTCGTTCTTGACGAGCTTCCTTCCCAGCAGGACCTCGCCGAGCTTCTTGCCGCTCTCGCGCTGCTCCACGAGCGCTTCGAGGAGCTGGGGAGTCGTCAGCTTCTTCATCCGGATCAGGATGTCCCCGAGCCGGTCCTTGCTCCGGGAGAGGACCTGGATCTCCTCGACGAGCTTTTGCGGGGCCGTCTTCCAGAACTCCTGCTTGTACTTCTCGCTCGCGTCGCAGAAGCAGCGGAAGCAGAAGGGGCAGAGCTTGGTCGGGTTCTTCGGATCGCAGGAGCACCAGACCGCGTTGAGCGCGTCGAACTCGCCCAGGCAGTTCCAGCACAGCGTCAGGTAGGTCTCTATCGCTGCCAATTCGATAAGCCTCGCCCGAGGGGTCTGTCTCGGTGAGCCTAGCCGATAACTCCTTCCTTTTCAAGACGCTGCAATCATTGACCGACCTGGAGGCGTGTGGTACGTTCCTCGCCCCTCATGGACGCGGGCTCGCTCCGGAAGACCCCCCTCAACGCAGTGCATCGCGAGCTGGGCGCGAAGATGGTCCCCTTCGGCGGCTGGGACATGCCGGTGGAGTACTCGGGCCTGATCGCCGAGCACATGGCGGTGCGCACTGCGGCCGGGCTGTTCGACGTCTCCCACATGGGCGAGTTCGAGGTGACCGGCCCCGGGGCCCTGGCCTTCCTGCAGCGGGTCACCTCGAACAACGTGGCGAAGCTCGAGGATGGCCATGCCCAGTACTCCGCCCTGCCCATGCCGAGCGGCGCGCCCGTGGACGACGTGATCGTCTCCCGCAAGGCCGCCGACCGCTTCCTGCTCGTCGTCAACGCCGGCAACATCGAGAAGGACTTCCGGTGGCTCCAGGCGCAGGGCCCGCACGACTGCGAGCTCCAGAACCGCAGCGACGCCTTCGGGCTCGTGGCCCTGCAGGGCCCGCGCGCGCAGGAGATCCTGCAGCGGCTCACGCCCCTCGACCTCGACGGGCTCGGCTACTACCGTCATGCCGAGGCGAGCGCGGCCGGCTTCGCGGCCACGATCTCGCGGACGGGCTACACCGGCGAGGACGGCTTCGAGATCCTGGTCTCCACCGCCGAGACCGAGTCGCTCTGGAGGGCGCTCCTCGACGTCGGCGCGGACAAAGGGCTCGTGCCGGCCGGTCTCGGAGCCCGCGACACGCTCCGTCTCGAGGCGCGCATGTGCCTGTACGGGAACGACATGGACGAGAGCACGACGCTCGTGGAAGCCGGCCTCGGCTGGATCGTCTCGCTGGACGAGGCGAAGGGAGAGTTCCCGGGCCGGGCCGTCCTCGAGCAGCAGAAGAAGGCCGGCACCTCGCGCAAGCTCGTGGGCTTCGAGATGGTCGGCCGCGGCATCGCCCGCCATGGCTATCCGGTCTTCGTGAAGGGCCACGAAGCGGGCGCGGTCACCTCGGGGACCTACGCGCCGTTCCTCCAGAAGAACATCGGCCTCTCGTACCTGCCGACGGAGCATGCGGCGGTCGGTGCAGAGTTCGACGTCGAGATCCGCGGGCGCCGGGTCCCCGCCCGGGTCGTCCAGACGCCCTTCTACAAGCGTGCCAAGTAAGGAGCCGACATGTATCCCGAGAACCTGCGCTACACGAAGGAGCACGAGTGGATCCGCGTCGAGGGCGACCGCGGCACGGTCGGCATCACCGACTACGCGCAGCAGCAGCTCGGAGACGTGGTGTTCCTCGAGCTCCCCGAGCCGGGCCGGGCTCTCACGGCCGGTGAGAACTTCGGAACGGTCGAGTCGGTGAAGGCCGTCTCCGAGCTCTTCTGCCCGGTCTCGGGAGACGTGGTCGAGGCGAACGCGGCGCTCGTCAAGGCGCCTGAGGCGATCAACAGCGACCCCTACGGCCAGGGCTGGATGATCGTCTTGAAGCTGGCGGACCCCGCCCAGGCGGCGACGCTGATGGACGCGAAGGCGTACGCGGCGCTCGTGGAAGCGGAAGGGAAGTAGGGGGGCGAAGCTGAGCCGCGAGCGCTACGACCCCCTCGCTCCCTGCGACACGTTCCCCGAACGCCATCTCGGGCCCGCCTCCGGCGACGTGGAGCAGATGCTCGCCGCGATCGGCGCGCGCTCCCTCGAGGCGCTCGTCGACGAGACCGTCCCGGGGAGCATCCGGCGCGCTCCGCTGCGCTTGCCTTCCGCGAGGGGGGAGAACGAGCTGCTCGACGACCTGCGCCTGCTCGCCGGGAAGAACCAGGTGTACCGCTCGTTCATCGGCATGGGGTACTACGGCACCATCACCCCGGCCGTCATCCAGCGCAACATCCTCGAGAACCCGGTCTGGTACACCGCGTACACCCCCTACCAGGCGGAGATCGCCCAGGGCCGACTGGAGGCGCTCCTCAACTTCCAGACCCTGGTCGCCGACCTGACCGGCTTGGCCCTGGCGAACGCCTCCCTCCTGGACGAGGGCACTGCCGCCGCGGAGGCCATGCACATGTGCGCGGCGTTCGCGAAGGCCGGCCGGAGCGGCTTCTGGGTGGCCGACGACTGCCACCCGCAGACGATCTCCGTGGTGCGCACACGGGCCGCTGCGGTGGGGATCGACGTCCACGTCGGGCCGACCGACGCCGTCGACTTCGCCACGGGGTTGTTCGGCCTCCTGCTCCAGTACCCCACGAGCGATGGGCGCGTCCGCGACTACGCGGGCCTGGCGCGACGGGCCCACGCCGACGGCGCCCTGGTGGTCGTCGCGGCGGACCTGCTGGCCCTCACGCTGCTCCGGCCGCCGGGAGAGTTCGGCGCCGACATCGCGGTCGGCTCGTCGCAGCGCTTCGGCGTGCCGGTGGGCTTCGGAGGCCCCCACGCGGCGTTCCTGGCGACGAAGGACGAGTACAAGCGCCAGATGCCCGGCCGCATCATCGGCATTTCCAGGGACGCCGAGGGCCGGCCCGCCTACCGGATGGCGCTCCAGACGCGCGAGCAGCACATCAGGCGCGAGAGGGCGACGAGCAACATCTGCACGGCGCAGGTGCTCCTGGCCGTGATGGCCGGCATGTATGCCGTGTACCACGGGCCCGACGGCCTGCGCCGCATCGCCCGGCGCATCCACGGCCTGACGACGCTCCTGGCCCTGGGCCTGCGCCGGCTCGGCCTCGACGTGGGCGACGAGCCGTTCTTCGACACGCTCCGCGTGCGGCTGGCGCCGGGGCGTGGCGCCAAGGCGCTCGCCGCGGCGCGGGAGAAGCGCATCAACCTCAGGCCCTACGACGACGGCTCGGTCGGCATCTCGTTCGACGAGACGACGCTGCCCCGGCACCTCGGCAGGCTGTTCGAGGCCTTCGCCAACGGCCGGCCCGTGGACTTCACCGTCGACGACCTGATGAGGGACGCGCGCTTCGGTGTGCCCCAGCCCCACGCGCGCACGAGCGAGTTCCTGAAGCACGACGTGTTCAACCGTCACCAGACCGAGCACGAGCTCGTGCGCTACATGCAGCGGCTCCAGGAGAAGGACCTCACTCTCGCCACCTCGATGATCCCGCTCGGCTCCTGCACCATGAAGCTCAACGGCAGCTCCGAGATGCTGCCGGTGACCTGGCGCGAGTTCGGGAGGATCCACCCGTTCGCGCCTCCAGGCCAGACGGAGGGCTACGCCGAGCTGTTCCGGAACCTCGAAGCCTGGCTCGCCGAGATCACCGGCCTCGACGCGGTATCCCTGCAACCCAACTCGGGCGCCCAGGGCGAGTACGCCGGGCTCCTCACGATCCGCGCTTGGCACGCGAGCCGCGGGCAGCCCCACCGCGACGTCTGCCTGATCCCGGTGTCCGCCCACGGAACGAACCCGGCGAGCGCGGTGATGGCCGGCTTCAAGGTCGTGGTGGTGGCCTGCGACGACAGGGGCAACATCGACGTCGCCGACCTGCGGAGGAAGGCCGAGACGCACGCCGCGAACCTCGGCGCGCTGATGGTGACCTACCCCTCGACCCACGGCGTCTTCGAGGAGGCGATCCGCGAGATCTGCGAGGTCGTCCACGCCGCGGGCGGGCAGGTCTACATGGACGGCGCCAACATGAACGCCCAGGTGGGGCTGACGAGCCCCGCGGCGATCGGCGCCGACGTCTGCCATCTGAACCTCCACAAGACCTTCTGCATTCCACACGGCGGGGGCGGCCCGGGCATGGGTCCGATCGCGGCGGCGAAGCACCTGGCGCCGTTCCTGCCGGGCCATCCGGTGACGGGCCTTGGCGGGCCGCAATCGCTCGGCACCGTCTCGGCCGCCCCCTACGGCAGCCCCAGCATCCTCGTCATCCCCTGGGTGTACATCGCGCTCATGGGCGGCGAGGGCCTGACCGACGCCACGCGCGTCGCGATCCTCAACGCCAACTACATGGCCAAGCGCCTCGAGCGGCACTACCAGATCCTCTACACCGGCGCCAGGGGCCGCGTGGCGCACGAGTTCATCGTCGACTGCCGGCCCTTCAAGGCGGCCGGCATCGAGGCCGAGGACATCGCGAAACGCCTGATGGACTATGGCTTCCATGCTCCGACGATGTCGTTCCCGGTGGCCGGAACGCTGATGATCGAGCCGACCGAGAGCGAGCCGAAGGCCGAGCTGGATCGCTTCTGCGACGCGCTGGTCGCGATCCGCGAGGAGATTCGCGCGGTCGAGGAAGGGCGCATGGACCGGCAGAACAACCCCTTGAAGCGCGCCCCCCACACCATGCACGCCGTGACGGCCACGGCCTGGGACCGGCCCTACAGTCGGGAGCAGGCGGCGTTCCCGGCGCCCTGGGTGCGGGCCCACAAGTTCTGGCCCGCGGTCGCCCGCATCGACAACGTCCACGGAGACCGCAACCTCGTCTGCGTCTGCCCTCCGGTCGAGAGCTACTGAAGTAGACTCCCGGCCTGGAGGTTGACGATGGCGCTCGCTCGGGTGGCCTTCGCGTCGCTCCTGACGGCCCTCGGCGGGGTCGCTGCGGCGCAGGGGCCGGCGGCGGAGAAGGAGGAACCCCCCGTTCGGCGCATCGCCTTCGGCTCGTGCCTCGGCCAGGACGGAGTCCAGCCGATCTGGGACCGCGTCCTCGCCACGAAGCCCGACGTCTTCATCTTCCTGGGCGACAACGTCTACGCCGACACCACCGACATCGTGGAGCTGCGAGCGGCCTACGCGAAGCTCGCCGCCCAGCCCGGCTATCAGCGGCTCAGGAAGGGCACCCGTGTGCTCGCGACGTGGGACGACCACGACTACGGCCTGAACGACTCCGGCGCCGAGCTGCCGAGCAAGGAGGAGTCGAAGCAGGTCTTCCTGGACTTCTTCGGGGTGCCCAGGGATTCGCCGCGGCGCGAGCGCGACGGCGTCTACCATTCGGAGGTGTACGGCCCGCCGGGCCGGCGGGTGCAGTTCGTCGTGCTCGACACCCGCTACAACCGCTCGCCGCTCGTGTTCAAGGAGAACAAGGCGGACCTCATCGACGGCGGACGCTACCTGCGGAACTCCCATCCCGAGGCCACGATCCTCGGTCCGAGACAGTGGGCCTGGCTCGAGGAGCAGCTTCGCGTGCCGGCGCAGATCCGCGTCATCGCCTCGAGCATCCAGGTCGTGGACGAGGACACCGCCGGGGAGACGTGGGCCAACTTCCCGATGGAGCGGACGAAGCTGTTCTCCCTGCTGTGGCGCTCGACCGGCTCGCTCTTCATCAGCGGCGACCGGCACTTCGCGGAGCTGTCGATGATGGACGGAGGCGCGGGCTACCCGATGTACGACCTGACGGCCAGCTCGCTGAACTGGTCGGAGCACGTCTTCCGGATGATCGAGCGGAACCGCCACCGCATCGGCGTCGTCAACCGCGGTGACAACTTCGGCCTGATCGAGATCGACTGGGAGCGCCGGGACCCGCTGCTCCGGCTCAAGATCGTCGACGAGGACGGGGACGTCCTGCTGCAGCACAAGGTCGAGCTGAGCGTGCTGCGCGAGTCGAACCTGCCCTGGTGGAACGTCGTGCCGCCGCCCGCCGACCCCGAGTAGACCGTATACTCTGCTCCCGCGACGTGGAGATGGGCGACAGGGCACGGGCCTCCGGCCCGGGGCCCGGGACGAGCCTGACGACGGAGGAGGTCGCCGTTGGCCCGCAAGTACAAGGTGCGCCTCGACGACGGCAGCCAGATCGACCTCGACCTGCAGGCCGTCAAGGACTGGCGCACGCAAGGGCTGCTCAAGCGGGACAGCCCGGTCCTGAAGCCGGGCTCGAAGCAGTGGCAGCCCTTGCACCAGGCTCTGGAGCTCCAGGACCTCCGGTCGCCGTCGCAGAAGCGGGCCGCGTCGTCGAAGAAGGTCGAGCCGGCGGCGGCGCCGGCCATGCCCCGCGCGATCGCGCGGCAGACATGGCGGACCATCGTGGCGGGCGTCCTGCTCGTAGCAGCGGCCGTGGGGGCCGGCTTCTTCTGGCTGCGGCCCGAGCGCTGGCTGCCGGCGCTGGACCGCGCTCCGTGGCGGGAGATCGCGCTCGGCCTGCTGATTTCGGGGCTCCTGCTGGTGCGCGGTTGGGAGTGGGGAAGGCGCATCGTCCGGCTCCTGGCTTTCGTCGCGGCGTTCGCGGTCTTTCCCCTGGCCGGTCTTCTCATCGTCGATGGTGTGCGTGGCCGCGCCCTCTTCGTGCTCGCCGCGGCCTGGGTGATGCTCTCGGGCCTGATTGCGCTGCTGTCCGGAGCCTGGCTGTCGCGCATGCAGGCGGCCGCCAGCCTGTTGCTCGTGCTCGCGGGGATCGCCGGCGTCGGACAGCTCGGGCTGGTCGAGGAAAGCGAGGAGCAGAAGCGCGTCCGCGAGTTCCTCGCCGGAGACGGCTCCTTCAACGACGCCGAGCTCGGGCTCACCTTGGAGGCCCGCGAGCCCTGGCGCCTGCTCCGCGCCGACCAGGGCGCCGTCACCGTCCCGCCGGAGGCCCGGGTCGTCCTGGCCCGACCCCGCCGCGGCGGCTTCGCATACCTCCTCGCCGTCAAGGCTCCCCGCGGCATCGTGACCGTCGACGACTACCTGAATCGCGTCCTGCTCGAGCGCGCGCAGACGCAGCCGGCGGTCGGCGGTGGCGGCCGCCACGAGGTGACGGTCGGGGGCATCCAGGGGCGAGGAGCCACGAGCTTCCTCGACGCAGGCGGCGTGCGCGTCCGCGACCTGACGGCGGCCTGGCGCAGCGGCTGGACCTACTTCGCGCTGGTGGCCTGGCTGCCCGACGACGGCTCTCCCGGTCCGCGGCGCGACCTCGAGGCCCTCCAGGCGGGCTTCAGCTTCACGCAGACCATGGCCCGGCTCCTCGAACAGTCGGTCGACGCGGTGACGCGCGACGTCCCGCTGCTCTCCCGGGCGACCGCCGAGGCCCTGCTCCGCGAGAGCTCGGCGCAGATGATGGCGCCGGAGCAGGCCTTCCGCCGCGGCTTCCAGCTCGCCGGCGCCGGCCTTCCCGGCCTCCCCGCCGCTGAGGCCCAGGAGATCGGCGCCCTGACGGCAGCGGCGTATGCCGGCCTCTCCGCCAAGGACCGCACCCGTCTCGCCGCATACCTCGAGCGCGTGCGCGCCGACCAGCCCACGCTGCCCCAGGAAGACCGCGAGATGGCCGCCTTGACGAAGCGGGCGCTGCTGCAGCTCAACGCGGCGCGCCTCGGGCGGATCCAGGAGCTGTACGGCAAGGCGATCGCGGCCGGGATCGCCCGCGGCTAGCGCCGCTCGACCAGCCGCCGCGGCGCGACGTTGGCCCAAGCCGCGGCCATGGCCACGCGCAGGCTCCGGGCCTTCGCCGCACGCAGCCGCACGTTCGTACAGCCCCGGCGCCAGCCCTAGTGGGGCGAGGTGGTGTCCGTCTGGTTCCGCTTGCGCTTCGCGAGGGGCGCGTCGGGCGTGAGGAACATCCCAACCATATGGAGCAGCTTGCTGGCCAGGACGGGCTTGACCAGGTAGAGGTCGCTGCCGGCGTCCTCGCCCTCGGCCATGTCCATGAGCCGGCCCTTGGCCGTCAGAAAGATGACGGGCACGTCGACGGTGCGCTGCTCGGCGCGAAGCTGGCGGCACATCTCGAACCCGGAAAGGCCAGGCATTGCGACGTCGAGGATGAAGAGATCGAAGGAACCCGCCTCCGCGATCGGCAGCGCCTCCTCCGCGGAGGTCGCCGTGACGACGTCGTAGCCCTTGCCGCCCAGGATCTGGCGCAGCGCAGCCAGCGCGGTTTCGTCGTCGTCGACAGCCAGGATCCGCTTGCGGCCGCTCATGGGCGAAGGCTGGATCTTATCACGGCCCTTCGGCCCGGGCTCAGCCCCGGTTCTGCCGGACGAGGCGCGCGGCCTCGAGGCGTCGCGCGATCTGATTCTCGTCGCCGCGCTCGCTGGGCCGGTAGTAGCGGCGGCCCAGCAGCGACTCGGGCAGGCAATCCATCGTCGCGACGCCCTCCTTCTCGTCGTGGGCGTAGCGATAGCCCTTGCCGTAGCCCAGCTCCTTCATGAGGCCCGTCGGAGCGTTGCGGATCCACAGCGGCACGGGCTCCGCGCGCGTCTCAAGGGCGTCCTTCGCCGCCTCGCCGTATGCCACGTAGAGCGCGTTGCTCTTCGGCGCGGCGGCCAGGTACACGACGGCCTGGGCCAGGGCGAGCGCTCCTTCGGGCAGGCCGATGAAGTGGACGGCCTGTTGAGCCGCGAGCGCGAGGCCTAGCGCCGCGGGATCGGCCATGCCCACGTCCTCGCTCGCGAAGCGGACGAGGCGGCGCGCGACGTAGAGCGGGTCCTCGCCGGCCTCGATCATGCGCGCGAGCCAGTAGAGCCCGGCGTCGGCGTCCGAGTTGCGGACCGACTTGTGGAGGGCGCTGATCAGGTTGTAGTGCTCCTCGCCGGCGCGGTCGTAGAGCAGCGCCTTGCGCGCGAAGGCCTGCTTCATGCCTTCCAGGTCCAGCGGCCGGCGGCCGTCGGCGTCGGGAGCGCCGGTGGTCACGCCCAGCTCCAGGACGTTCAGCGCCGTGCGCGCGTCGCCGTCGGCCGCGCGGGCCAGGAACGCCAGGGCCTCCTCCGAGACCGCGGGCCGCAGCTTCGCCAGGCCGCGCTCCGCGTCCTCCAGGGCGCGGCGGAGGATGGCGACGAGCGCCTCCTCCGAGAGCGGCTTCAGCACCACGACCCGCGAGCGCGAGAGCAGGGCGGCGTTCACCTCGAACGATGGGTTCTCCGTGGTAGCGCCGATCAGCACGATGTCGCCCTTCTCGACGTGGGACAGCAGCGCGTCCTGCTGCGCCTTGTTGAAGCGGTGGATCTCGTCGATGAACACGATGCTGCGGCGACCCTCGCGGCGGCGGTACTCGGCGCGCTCGAGAATCTCGCGCAGCTCCTTCACGCCCGACAGCACGGCCGAGATCGCCTCGAAGCTCGCATGCGTGCGGCGGCGGATCGCATGGGCGAGGGTGGTCTTGCCCGAGCCCGGCGGGCCCCAGAGGATCAGCGAGCGGAGCGCGTCCGCCTCGATCGCCTTGCGCAGCGGCGTGCCGGGGCCCAGGGCCTCGTCCTGCCCCACCATCTCCTCGAGCGACTGCGGGCGGATGCGGTCGGCGAGCGGCGCGTCCGGGCGCGCGTCGTCCGGGAAGAGGAAGCCCGAGGAGACGTCGCGCCGGCCGGCCATCACGAACGTCGCTGCCGCGCGGCCTCGAACAGCACCACGGCCGCAGCCGCCGTGACGTTCAGGCTCTCGACAGGAGCCGCCATCGGGATCGTGACTCGGGCCTCGGCCGCCGCCTCGATCTCGTCGGGCAGGCCGGCGGCCTCGGCGCCCAGCAGGAGCGCCGAGGGCCTCCGCCAGTCCCAGTGATCGTAGCTGACGCCCCCGTTGGCGCTCGCGGCGATCGCCGCCACGCCTCGGCGGCGCAGGAGCGCCAGGGCGGCCCGCGGCTCGAGGCCGCAGATCTGCGGCAGCCGGAAGGCGCTGCCCATCGAGCCGCGGAGCGCCTTCCATGAGAATGCGTCCGCGCATCCGGCCGTCAGGAGCGCGCCCGTCGCGCCCGCGGCCTCGGCCGCGCGCACCAGCGCGCCCAGGTTCCCGGGGTTCTGGAGGCCGAAGGCGACGGCCAGGAGCGGATGGCCGCGAAAGACGGCGTCCTCTGCGAAGCGCGGGCGCTCCGCCAGCGCCAGGACTCCCTGGCTCGTTTCCACGTGGGAGAGGGATGCCACGATCGAGTCATCGAGCCAGCGTACCGCGACGCCGCGGGCCTCGAGCCTGCGCAGCAGCGCGCGGCCGCGCTCCTGCCGCTCGGCTCTCGGGGAGGCTGCCACCTCCCGCAGGGACACACCGGCCTCCAGGGCCTCTTCCACGAGCTTCACCCCCTCCAGCAGCATCAGGGGGCCGCTTCCCTCGCGCAGCGCGCGGAGCCGCTTCACGAGAGGGTTTGAGCGGCTCTTCACGACCTCGCGGAGGGCCATCGGGACGATACGGGATCATGGCCGCCTGCGCGGCGAATCTCAAGGGGGGCGTGGTAGATTGCCTGGATGCTGCACATCAAGAGGCGCCTCGAACAGGAGATCAAGAGCCTCGACTACGAGCTGAAGGTCACGCTTCCCAAGGAGATCCTGCGGGCGCGCGAGCACGGCGATCTGCGCGAGAACGCGGAGTACAAGGCCGCCAAGGAGAGGCAGAGCTACCTGCAGGCGCGCCTCGGCCAGCTCCACCGCCGCCTGGCGGCGCTCTCGATGACCAACCTCGACAAGATCCCGCAGGGCAAGGTGGGTCTCGGCTCCACGGTGACGGTGCGCGAGACGACGACCGGTGAGGAGCTTGTCTACGAGCTCGTGACGCCTGAGGAGGCTGACCCGCCCCAGGGGAGGATCTCGCCCTCGTCGCCCATCGGCAAGTGCCTGCTGAACCACGAGGAGGGCGACACGGTGGAGGTCCGCGTCCCGTCCGGCACGCGCGAGTACGAGATCCTGAAGCTCGTCACCATCCACGACGACCAGGTCGCGGAGTGACCGCGGTCGCCCTCGGAGGCGACCTGTCGTCGGCGCTTCTGCGACTGCCCGGCGTCGCGGGCGTCGCCCGGATCGTCGGCGCCGAGGACAAGACGCTTCTCGTGGGACGCGCGTCGAACCTGAGGAAGTGGGCCGAGCGGCACCTGGGCCGCGGCAAGCCGGCCAGGAAGGGCGCCCGGCCGCCCCTGGACTTGAGCCCGGTGGCCCGTGAAGTGGTCTTCGAGACGACCACGTCGGACTTCCACCAGCGCCTCACCTACGAGCGCTGGATGGAACCCCTCGTGCCGCGCGCCAAGCGTCGCGACCTGAAGCCGCCCGTGTTCCTCCGCCTGGATCCGACCGAGCGCTTCGCGCGCGTGACGGTCGAGGCGGGCGCTCCGGCCGACCCCCGCGGCCGGTTTGGCCCGTTCCGGGACAGGCGCGCTGCCGAGAAGGCGATCGCTGCCCTCCACAAGCTCCATCCGCTGCGGCCGTGCGACTTCGTCTTCGAGCCGGACCCGGCCCTGCCGCTGGGCCTCGGCTGCGTGTTCGCGCAGGTGCGAAGTTGCTCCGCCCCGTGCCTCGCGCGCGTCTCGGAGCAGCAGTACCGCGACCTCGCCATCGCGGCCGCCGAGCGGCTCTCGGGGGGCGCGTCGGACGACTGGCGCCCCGACTGGGTCGCCGGGGCCGGCGTGCGCGCGGTCGTCCTGGAGCCGGGCGCCTCGGGCCTCGAGGTGTACCCGGTCCTGGCCGGCGCCGTGCTCGAGGAGAACCGCGTCATCGCCGAGTCCGAGGCCGCCGGCCTCGCCGCGGCGGTCTTCACGCCTCCGGCCTCGCCGCGGGACGACTGGCCTTGGCTCGGCGCCTGGCTGGCGGCGCCGAAGCGCAAGGGCAGGTACATCGTCCTTCGCGACGGTCTGGCCGTCGTGCCCTGACGCCGGAGGGGCGAAAGGCGGCCCCAGCCTCTTGACAGAAGCGTCCTAGTGTCTTATAACTATAATACACTAGCGCGAGCCGATGCTGCGAATCGATCCACGCGACGCCCTGCCGATCTGGAGGCAGATCGAGGAAGGGGTGCGGCGGCTCGTCGGGGCGGGCGGCATGCGGCCCGGGCGGCCGCTGCCCTCGGTGCGGGACCTCGCCCGGGAACTGCGGGTCAATCCGATGACGGTTTCGAAGGCATATCAGCGGCTGACCGACGCAGGCGTCCTCGTGGTCAAGCGGGGGGAGGGCACCTTCGTCGCCGACGAGCCGCCTCAGCTCACGCGCGCCGAGCGCGGGAGAGCCCTGCGCGAGGGGGCTCTTCGCTACGTCTCGCTGGCCGTGACGCTGGGCATATCGCGTGCCGAGGCGGAGCGCGAGATCGGGGCGGCCTGGGACGGCGCGACGCGCAGCCGGGGAGGGCAGCGATGAGCGACGAAGCCGCGGTTCTCTCGATCGAGGGCCTCGTCGTGCGCTACGGGTCGCGCACGGTGCTCGACGGCGTGAGCTTCGAAGTGCCTCGCGGATCCGTCTTCGCCCTCCTGGGCCGCAACGGCGCGGGCAAGTCGTCGCTCATACGCTGCGCGCTGGGGCAGCAGAGGGCCGCCGGCGGAGCGGCGCGCCTCTTCGGGAGGGACGCCTGGGCCTCGCGCGCCGAGGCGATGGCGCGAGTCGGCGTGGTGCCGGAGGAGCCCGACGCGCCGACAGACATGAGCGCACGGGAGCTCCTCGCGTTCTGCGGGCCGCTCTACCCGAGGTGGGACGATGGCGCCGCCCGGAGCCGGCTCGAGCGCTCCGGCGTGCCCGCCGACGTGCCGTTCGGACGGCTGTCGAAGGGCCAGAAGGGCACCGTGATGCTGGCCCTGGCCCTTGCCCCCGCGCCGGAGCTCTTGATCCTCGACGACCCCACCCTCGGCCTCGACGCCGTGGCCCGGCGAGCGCTCTACGACGAGCTGATCGGCGACCTCGCGGACCGCGGGACGACGGCCCTGGTCGCCACGCACGACCTGGACGGCATCGAGCCCATCGCAGACCGCGTCGCGATCCTCCACGGAGCCCGGCTCGTGGTGAACGAGAGCCTGGACGCGCTGAAGGGGCGCTATCGCCGGATCCGTTGTGGCGGATCGAACGGGTCCTTCTCGTGGGCGCCGTTCTCGGCGACCAGCGCAGCGGACAGGGACTGGGGGCGGGAGGCGATCGTGAGCGACTTCACGGAAGAGCGGTTCGAGGCCTTCGTGGCACGGTCGGGGTCGAGCAATGTCGAGGTCGGTGCCCTCTCGCTGGAGGAGGTGTTCCTCTGCCTCGCGGGCGGCGCGGAGGCGCAGCCGTGAGCGCCGTGCTCGGCATCGCCCTGCGCGAGGTGCGCGAGCGGCGCCTGGTTCTCCTGGTCGCGGCGATCCTGGGCGCCATCGCCGGGCTCTGCCAGGTCGTTCCGGCGCGGACCCGGGTGTTCGACCTGGGCGAGGCCATGGCAATGGTGCTCTTCATGGCGCTCCCGATCGGCGCCGCCCTGGCCGTGGGCAGCTCGCTCGTCGGGCGTGACATCGCCGAGGGACGGCTCTCCTTACTATTTCTCCCGGCCGCTGTCGTGGGCTGCGCTGTGGGCCGGCAAGTTCCTGGGCGGCGCGGCGCTCGTGCTCGGCGCGTTCCTTTGTTCCTCCCTCCCCATGCTGCTGGCGAGCGACGGCATCGGCCGCGAGGCCTTCGCCTTCTGGGTCGTGAACCTGCTGTTCCTGACGGGCTTCGCACATGCGATCACGTCGATGTTCCGGTCCCGATCGCGCCTGGTCGCCCTCGATCTGTGCCTGGGCATCGCGCTCCTGGCGCTCTTCGTCGCCGTGTTCCGTCATCTCCTGGCCGCCGGAGCCGGCCACTTCGTGTGGGGGACGCTGCTCCCCGCGGCGATCGCGGCGGCGGCGCTGGCGGCCCTGGCCGCGGCCGCCGCCCAGCTCGCCCACGGGCGCGCCGACGCCCGTCGCGGTCATGCCGCCCTGTCCACGACGCTCTGGACGCTCGCGAGCGCGACGCTCGGGGCGCTGGCCCTCTGGGGCGCCTGGGTCTTGCGAGTGACGCCTGCGGAGTCGGGCGGGGTAGGCCCCCGCCTGGTCGCAGCTCCCGTGGGCGGCGCCGTCCTGTTCAAGGGCGCCTCGGTGGAGGGCCGCGCCGGCTTCAGCCCCGTCTTCCTCTTCGACGGGCGGAGCGGCGCCTACCTCCGATTCCATCCCGACCGCTTCACCGTGCCGGCGTTCGCGGCGAATGGCAGCGCGGCGGCATGGGTGGCCCCGCACGTCCCCTGGTGGTGGTACGCGCAACCGTATGCGAGAGAGCGCTCGCCGGAAGCGGCGGCCCACGGCGCCACCCTCGCAGTCGCGCGCTTCGGCGTCGGCACGCCGATCATCGAGGAGCGCCGGGCGCCCCGCGGCGCCTGGACGGCCCTCGCTCTCGATGACGCTGCGGAGCGTGTGCTCCTCTCCAACGGGCCCTCGATCTCGCTCGTCGACGCCCACGGGGGCCTGTCCCTGGACGCCGCAATACCGAACGTGATGGCCGCAGACTTTCTCGGCGACGGTCGCGTACGCCTCCATCGAGAGGACCAGACCGACCGTGGGCAGTCCAAGCTCGTGGTCGTGGACTGGAATCCTCAGGACGACTCGCGCCTCGAGAGGGCGAGCGTGCGGGGAGACGCGCGCTCGTTCCTGCTGGCTCGCCGGGGCGACCTCAGCGTCGTCGCCATGCGTCCGGGAGAGCTGGCGATCGTCGACGCACGGACCGGGGCCGCCCATCGCCTCGAAGCCAGAGGATGCTCGGCGGCCCTCGTCCTTTCGAATGGCCGGCTTGCGCTGGGCCTGGAGGGGGAGATGCGCGTGACGACTCCCGAGGGAGAGCCGGTCGCGCGCGTCGCCGTCGAGCCGAGGGCCCGCGTCTACGCGATCCAGGAACCAGCCCCGGGCGAGCTGGCCGTGGGCCTCTGGACGCCTTCCCTCAACGCGCGGCGCACGCTGCTCGTCGACGCTGCGAGCGGGACCGTGCGACGGGTGGAGCAGGGGATCCTGCCAGCGGGCGCGGCGAGCGGAGTGGGCGGGGCGCAGCCGCAGCCCGGCTCCTTCGCGTCGCGGCTCTTCACGGACCTCGACGGCGGGCTCGTCGCACTCGAGCCGGACGACCGCAAGCGGTCCGTCCTCGCCCCCGGCGAATAGGCCGTGAACGCCACGCTGCCCGAGGTCCGGGGCTACAGGATCCTGGAGCCCCTCGGCCACGGCGGCATGGGACGCGTCTTCCTGGCCCAGGACGAGGCCCTGGAGCGCCGGGTCGCCATCAAGGGGATCGCCGCGCCGCTCGCCGCCGAGGCCGCTGTCCGCGCCCGCTTCCTTCGCGAAGCGCGCGCGATGGCGGGCGTCGAGCACCCGAACGTGGTGCGGGTCTACGCTTTCGGGGAAGCGGAGGGCCAGCCCTACATCGTCATGGAGTACGTCGAGGGCGAGACGCTCGCGGCCCGCCTGTCCCGCGTGACGCGCCTCGACGTCGACGAGGCGCTGCGGATCGCCCGCGAGGTCGCGCAGGCCCTCGCCGCGGCCTGGTCCCGCGGGATCGTGCACCGGGACGTTAAGCCGGCGAACATCCTCCTCGACCGCGACGACCGCGCGAGGGTCGCGGACTTCGGCCTG
>DASSJI010000007.1:0-42862 GCA_035691285.1 Vicinamibacteria bacterium
CGATCGCCCGACAGCGGGATCGTCGAGAGCTGGATCAGGCGGTTGCCGCCGCCCTCGCGGTCGAAGATCGTCAGGAAGCGGCCATCGCGCGACCAGTCGACCGGAATCCTCTGCCTGTCCTCGTCGGTGACCGCCTCCTCCGCGCCGGCGCCGGTGACGGGACGCACATAGACGTCGGCCTGATGCTTGCGGTCGGACTGGAAGGCGATCCGGGATCCATCCGGGGACCAGACGGCGCCCACGTTGCTGCCCGGGCCGGAGGTCAAACGCGTCCTCACGCCGCGGGCGAGGTCGCCCACCCAGATCTGCGTCGTCTGGGTCCCGGTCTCGTACACGTCGAAAGCGACGTGGCGGCCGTCGGGGGAGATCCGCGGCGCGAAGTGCGGCCCCGGCTCGCCGAAGTCTCCGGTCTTCTTGCCGGCGCGGTCGAACCACTCGAGACGGGTTACCAGCCGGAACGCGTCGTAGGCCAGGGTTCCGTTCGCCGAGACCGAATACGAAGCGAACCCCAGGTACTCCCCGTAGAGGCCGATCTGGTCGGCCAACGTGACGGGCTCGCCCCTGGTCTCCAGCCGGTTCGCGTCGAAGGGCTGCGCGAGCAGGCTTCCGCCGAGATCGCCGCCGCGCACGATGAGCAGGTGACCATCGGCATACTGCGCGTTGAAGTTGGCCGGGACGAGGGGCTTCGCCGGCTCGCCGTCGAGCGAGCCGACCCAGATCCGATTGGCCGGGTCCCGCGAGTTGCCGGAGACGTTCAGCGCGAGGTAGAGGAAGCGCCGCCCGTCCGGAAGGAAGAAGGGATAACGATGCGCGGTCTCGCTGCGTGAGGCATCGAGGCTCGTGACCGGCTCGGCCTTCCCGCCGCCGGGAGCGAGGCGCAGCACGGGGCCCGTCGCCGCCGTGAACAGGATCTCCCCGCTCGGGGCCCAGGCCCCGCCGACTCCGTCCACGTCGTGGAGGATGATCGGCGCGCCGCCCGTGAGCGCCACACGCTTCAGCTTGTTGTCCGCGAAGAACCCGACGCTCTGTCCGTCCGGTGACCAGAAGGGCAGGCGGCCTCCGTCGGTCCCCGCGAGCGGCGTCGCGGAGTAGGAGTCGAGCGGCCGCACCCAGAGCCGGGTCGTGCCGGCCGCGTCGATGCCGCTGAACACGAGCCTGCTGCCGTCAGGCGAGAGCACGGCGTTGTTCAATCGGACGTTCTCGGGAAGCAGGATGTTCGTACGGAGCGCAACCGGAGACGCCGCCGGCCGGGCGCGGGTCAGGCCCAGCCAGCCCGCGGCCACGAGCGCGAGCCCGGCGGTCACCCATGCGACACGCTCGCGGTTCTTGCGTCGCGAGACGACCGGCGCGGGCGCGCCCGCCTGCGAGCCCGCCTCGGCGATCCAGCGCAGCTCGGCGGCCACGTCGTGGGCGCTCTGCCAGCGCTCGTCCGGCTCCTTCGCCAGGCAGGTGCGCACGACGCGCTCGAGGGCGGGGGGCGCCATCGGCGCAAGGGTCGTGAGCGGGGCCGGCTCGGATCCCATGATCGCCGTGATCAGGCTGGCCTTGCTCTTCCCTTCGAAGGCCTTGCGGCCGGTGACCATCTCGTGGAGGACGGCGCCGAAGGCGAACAGGTCGGCGCGGGCGTCGGCCTCCTTGCCTTCGAGCTGCTCCGGCGCCATGTACTGGAAGGTGCCCAGGAGCGTCCCTTCCTCGGTCAGCGGCTTCTCCGCCGTGGCCAGGGACGAGACGGCGTCGGCAGGGTCGCTGCCGGCCAGCTTCGCCAGCCCGAAGTCGAGGAGCTTCGCTCCCGACTTCGTCAGCATGACGTTGCCGGGCTTGAGGTCGCGGTGGACGACGCCGTGGCGATGGGCCCGGTCGAGCGCGTCGGCGATCTCGACGGCATGGCGCAGAGCCGGGCCGATGGGAAGCGGCCCCCTCCGGAGCCGCTGCTCGAGCGTCTCCCCCTCCAGGTGCTCCATGACCAGGTAATCGATGCCGTCCACCTGGCCGAGGTCGTGGAGGGTGCAGATGTTCGGGTGGCTGAGGCTCGAGATCGTCTTGGCCTCGCGCTCGAAGCGGCGGCGCAGCTCGGGGTTCTTGACGAGGTGCTCGGGCAGGACCTTGATCGCGACCGTCCGCTCGAGCCGCGTGTCCTTCGCCCGGTACACCTCGCCCATCCCGCCCGCGCCGATCGGCGCGAGGATCTCGTAGGGGCCGAGGCGGGTGGCCGGGGTTAGCGTCACGGCAGGATCGCGGAGCGCACGGCGGCGATGTGAGAGGGGCCGGTGCCGCAGCAGCCGCCGATCACCTGGGCCCCCATCGCCTTCCACTCCTTCGCGAAGGCGGCGTAGCGCTCCGGCGTGTACTCCTGGCCTCGGATCTCGAAGAACTGCTCGCCCGGGGCTCCGAAGCGGGGGTTCTCCTCGTAGCCGAGCTCCGCGTACGCGCCGATCGGGCCGGGGAACGCGTCGCGCAGGCGTGGAAGGCCCGCCGACACACCGGGCGGCTGCGTGCACATCAGGAAGATGCCCGCCACCGGATGCCCGGACAGCGCCTGGGCCAGCTCGGCCAGGCTCTCTCCGTACAGCATGGCGCCGTCCTCCTTGACGTTGCACACGCCCAGGAAGACCGGCAAGCCGGCCTCGGCGCAGGCGTCGACGGCGGTCACGCAGTCGGCGATCGGGCTCTCGTGGATGGTGTCGCCACCGAAGTACTCGGGCAGCAGGAAGTCCACGCCGGCGTCGGCCAGCACGCGGGCGGCGTTCCGGAGCTCGTCGCGCAGGTTGCCCGTGAAGGGTGGCGCGACGCCGCCGGCCAGGTACGCCTCGGGGTTCACGCGCTGCCGCGCCTCGCGGGCGAGGGCCACGGCGCGCCTCGCGTACTCCTCCCAGCGGTCCTCCTCGCCGATACGCGAGAGCGCCGCCCGCGTGGTGTAGAACGTGTTGGTGATGACGACCTCGGCGCCGAGCTTCAGGTAGTCCTCGTGCACCTGCCGTACGACGTCGGGAGCCTCGAGGTTGGCCGGGGCGGACCAGACGCCCAGGCCCGTCACGGAGCGATAGGTCACGCCGGGCACCTCGGTCGCCGCGTACCGGGCCGGAGCCGTGGCCCGCTTCTCGACCGTCGCGCCCCTGCTGATGTTCACGCCGCGACGTTGCAGCTCGGTCCCGGTGCCTCCGTCCATGAGGATCGTGTCGCCCGCGGCGAGACGCTCGAGGATGCTGCGCGAAGCCATGACCCGCCTCCTCCTGGATTTCGCGGCGGCATCGTACCGCAGGTCAGCGCGGCAGGCCCCGGAGCAGCGCCCGGACGCGGTCCGCCTGGTGGGCGTCCTCGCGCTTCAGGTACGCGGCCGCGTCGCGCCGGAGCTGGTCCAGGTCGGCGCGCTCGCCGGAGAGCCGGTACGCCTCCCGGCCGGCCTCGATCACGCGCACGCGGGCCTCGTCGGCCTCGGCTCCTACGGCCCCGCCGGCGAAGGCGCGCCAGGCCTCCCGCAGGCCGCGAGCCTCGGCGATGGTCGCGGCCTTCCTCTCGAGCAGGGCGCGGAAGGCGGCCGAGGGCGCCGTCTTCTGGAGCGCCAGCCGCGGAGCCTCGGCGCTCTCGGGGACGGCCGCGGGCGCGCCCGCGAAGCCGGAGGCGGCCGCCTGCTCCTCGGCCCCGGCGCCCTCCTGGCGTTTCCCCCGCTCCTGATAGAGCGCATCGCGTTCCGCGGCTTCGGGGGCGGCGAGCGCACCCACCTCGCGCTCGGGAGCAACGGCGCTGGCCAGCGGCCGCTCGGCTGCGGGCGGTGCCGCCGGGGCCTGCGCCGCCGGCGGCGGGCCCGGGACCGGCGTGGCCGCCGTCGCCTCGTCCTTGAATTCCTTCGCCTTCTTGGCCGGCGCCAGGTTGGCGGCGCGGCCCTGCCGGGCGTCGTCGCGCTTGCCCTGGCCCGCGTCGCCCAGCTCACGCGGAGACTCCGACAGCTCGCCTTCGAGCGCAGCGGGCGCAGCCGCCAGCGTGGTCGGCGGCGGAAGGGCGGCGGGGGCCGCGGCGGGCGGCATGGCCGCCGGCCGGTCACGCATGAGCCGGGGCACCGTCACGGCGAGGAGCAGGCTCGCGGCCGCGGCCCAGGCCCAGACCGGCGCCACGAGCCGGCGGGGCCGCTTGCGGATGCGATCGCGGACGCGCGACGCGAAGCCGTCGAAGTAGCCGGCGGGGGCGGCGACCTCGACGCCCCTGGCCAGCCGGTCGACGGCGAGCAGGTCATCGAGGTGCCGGGCGCACTCCGGGCACGCCTCGAGGTGACGGGCGACTTCGCTTCGTTCGCGCTCGTCGAGCTCGCCGTCCAGGAAGGCCGAGAGCTGCTCGACCACGTGGCCGGTCACGATCCGCCTCCACCCGCGCGCGCCGCCGCGGGCCCGAGATAGGGCAGGAGCGCGTCGCGCAGCTTCCCGCGCGCCCGCGCCAGCCGGCTCATCACGGTGCCCGGCGCGATGCCCAAGGCCTCCGCGATCTCCTTGTAGGACTGCTCCTCGTAGACGCGGAGCGTGAAGACGGCCCGCTGCTCGCGTGGCAGCTCCGCGACGGCCGCCGCGAGGACGCGCCGGGCCTCGGCGTCGAGGACGCCGTCGAGCGGGCTCGCCGCGGCCGAGCGCGTCTCGTCGTGGCCTTCGGGCAGCCCCTCCTCGCGGGCGCGGGGCGAGCGGACCTCGTTGACGGCCAGGTTCGCCGCGATGCGGCAGATCCAGGGGGCGAACGGCCGCTCCGCGTCGAACTCCGCGAGATTCCGCCACGCCCGCACGAAGGCCTCCTGGGCGACGTCGTCGGCCGCGTCGTGACGCCTCAGGATCCGGAAGGCCACGGCGTAGACGCGCCGCTCGTGGCGCCGCACGATCTCCTCGAAGGCGAAGAGGTTCCCGCCGCGAGCCTTCAGTACGAGGTCCCGCTCCACGGGATCGGGCTCGCTTCGCGGCTCTTCCGTGCTGCGCCCCACGAGGATACGGGGTCGGGGGGCCGGTTATTCCGGCCCCCCGGAGGGGAGCGGCTCTTACTCGAGGACCTTGATCACGACCCGCCGGTTCTGGGCGCGGTTGTCCTTGTTCTTGTTGTCCACCACCGGCTTCGTCTCGCCGTAGCTGATGACCTGCATGCGGTTCAGGGCGACGCCGTGCTGGTCGTGGAGGTAGTTGCGCACCGCCAGGGCCCGGTCCTCGCCGAGCTTCTGGTTGTACTCCTCGGGGCCGGTGGCGTCGGTGTGGCCCTCGATCTCGAAGTAGACGCCCTTGTTCTCCGCCTTGAGCTGGGCGATCGCCTCGTCGACGAGCTTCTTCGCGTCGTCGCTGACCTCGGCGCGGTTGACCGGGAAGGTGACCTTGTCGTTGGACAGCGTCACCGTGTAGATGATCTTGCCCTTGGCCGCCTTCTCCGCCTCCTGGGCCTTGGTCATGGCCTGCGCCGCGGAGCCCTTGGCCTCGTTGATGCCGGCCTGGGCCGACGAGTTCACTTCGTCGAGGCGGACCTCGGTGCGCTTCACGCGCTCCTGGGTCTTCTCGACCTCCGTGGAGAGGGCATCCACCTTCTGGTTGACCTCCCCGACCTCACGGGACACGTACTTCTTCGTGGCGCAGCCGGTGGCCGCCAGGCTGGCCACGAGACACGGCAGGATGATCGCTCTCACTAGGACCTCCCACTTCATGTTACGACGACGGGGGCATGTAGCCGCTCCGGGTGCGGACCACGATGCCCTTGCGCGTTGTCTTCACCTCGATGCGGCGGAACCGGGGCGGCCCCGTGAGGGGCTCGTACCCGATCCGGTACTGGTGCTTCAGCTCGTCGACGATCTGGGCCGCGGCCTCCCGGAGCGCCGGGAAGTTGCTGACGGTGAACGCCGCGCCTCCCGACAGCTCCGCGTAGCCGCGCAGCGTCGTGAGGCCCTGGCTCTCGCCCGTCGGCCGCTCCCGACCCGTATAGTGGTCCGACTTCGGGTCGTCCAGGGGGGACACGACCGAGACGGTGTAGATCGGCACGTCCAGGGCTCGCGAGCGCGCGATCACGTCGTCGGGCTTCGCCTGGCTCGCGGTGTCGACGCCGTCGGTGATGACCACCACGGCGCGGCGACCCTCGCCGTGACTCGCGATGTCGTGGGCCGCGCGGTCGAGGGCGTCGTGGAGGGCCGTCGAGCCGAACGGCTCGAGCTCCCCGAAGGCGTCGAGCAGCTTCTGGCGCTCGCGGGTGAACTGCACGATGCCCCAGTACTTGTGGTCGAAGCCGGCCAGGGCGGTCTCGTCCTCCTTGTCCAGGGCCGACAGGATCTGGAGCGCCGCCATCTTGGAGCTGGCCGCCTTCAACTCCGTGTGCATGCTCCCGGAGGCGTCCACGAGGAGCAGGATGCGGGCTTTCGACTCGCGGGCCAGGGCGTAGTGCTCGATCTTCTGGAGGCGCCCCTCCTCGAACACACGCCACTCCTCGCGCTTGAGGTCGCGGACCGGGCGGCCGTTCTTGTCCACGGCCGTCGCCGACAGCACCACGAGGGCGCTCGAGGCCGAGAAGCGCAGTCCCTGGTCCCCGCCGGCGGGAGGCAGGGCAGCCAGGAGGCCGACGAGGGGCAGCGCGGGGAGCATGCGTGAAACGAGGATGGAGTATAGAGCCCCGCAGCGGGCTTGGCCAACGCGCGTCCCGACGGGAGCGCACGGTTGACAGCCGCCGGCGGCCGGCCTTCTACTTAGCCCTCCCCCCATGACCGGCGAGATGACGGCGGTCCTCAAGCCTCTCCCGGCGCCGGGGCTCCAGGTGGCGCGCGTGCCTGTTCCGGGCTTGGGTCCGCGCGACGTGCTGGTCAAGGTGCTGGCCGCGAGCATCTGCGGCACCGACCTGCACATCGTGTCGTGGGACAAATGGGCCCAGGGCCGCATCCGGCCGCCGCTCGTGTTCGGGCACGAGTTCTGCGGCGAGGTGGTCGAGGCCGGCGCGGCGGTGACGCAGACCGAGGTGGGCGCCTACGTCTCGGTCGAGGGCCACATCGCCGACGGCACCTGCTATCAGTGCCGGACCGGCAACGCCCACATCTGCGAGAACGTCCAGATCGTCGGGGTGGACCGGCCGGGCTGCTTCGCCGAGTACGTCGCGGTCCCCGAGACGAACGTCTACCCCATGGACCGCGACATTCCCAAGGAGGTGGCCGCGATCCAGGACCCGTTCGGCAACGCGGTCCACACGACGCTCTCCGGCGAGGTGGCGGGGCTCACGGTCGCGATCGTCGGCTCGGGACCCATCGGATGCTGTGCCGTGGCCGTGGCCCGGGCGGCCGGGGCGCGGCAGGTCTTCGCCACGGACATCCGCCCGTTCCGGCTCGCCCTCGCGACGCGGATGGGGGCCGACCGCGTGATCGACACGACCCGGGAGGACGCGGTCGCCGCGGTCAAGGCCGAGACGTCGGGCCACGGGGCCGACGTGGTTCTGGAGATGAGCGGCCATCCCGACGGCGTGCGCCAGGCCTTCAAGATGCTGCGCGCCGGCGGCCGCATCTCGCTCCTGGGCATCCCCTCCCAGCCGGTGACGCTGGACCTGGCCGAGGACGTCATCTTCAAGGGCGCCAGTGTGCTCGGCATCAACGGCCGGCGCATGTGGCAGACCTGGTATCAGGGGCAGGCGCTCCTGCGCGCCAAGAAGGTGGACCTGACGCCCCTGGTCACCCACACCTTGCCCCTCGCCGAGATCGAGAAGGGCATGGAGCTGCTCCGGGCCGGCGAGGCGGCGAAGATCATCTTGTATCCGTAGCCGCGACCGCGACCCCGGCCAGGACAACCACAGAGGACACGGAGCGAAACGAAGAGACCACAGAGGGAGGTAATCCACCCCCGATCTCTGTGCTCTCTCCGGACCCCTCTGTGTCCTCTGTGGTCGTGTTGGCCGTCGATGCAGCGTTGCGTTACGGCATCCGCAGGGGCGCTTCCGAGAAGCCCCGTAGCGCCCTGAGCCACTGCTCCGCCAGCAGCTCCAGGGCGCGCTGGCCCTTCTCCGCCGTGGCGCGCTTCGGATCGCCGGTGAGGCCGCTTTCCGAGTAGGCCGGATCCTTGGGGTCCCGCGAGTAGAGGCCGGGCTCGTAGCCCGGGTACGCTTTCGGCGGCCGGCCGTAGTCGGTCACGGCCTTCTCCATATGGACGAGCCCCGGCTGCAGGTACAGGTGGATCGATGTCTCGATCTCGTCGCCGTGGCCACCGCGCTCCTGGCTCTCGAGCGCCCGGAGGGCGTCGCTCTCCAGGTCGTCCCAGGAGACGACGAGGGTCGGCACCCCGGCATCGACGCGCAGGTCGCGAGCCACGATCGAGAGCGGCAGGCCGCCGGCCTTCGAGATGCTCGTGTTCAGGAACACGATCCGCCGCGCGCCCGAGCGGATCAGGGATCGCGCCACCGCGTCCACGTACTTGATGAAGATGGTGGGATCGGCCACCTCGGTCCCGGGGAACGGCCGGAACGCCGGCAGCCAGCCGTGATGGACCGGCGGTGCCACCACCACCGGCAGCGCCTCGACGGCCCGCGCGCACAGGTACTCGGCCACCTTCGCGTCGGCGTTCAGCGGCAGGTGCGGCCCGTGCTCCTTCGCCGCGGGCGCGAAGGGGAGCACGACCAAGGGGGCCTCTTCGAGCCGCTTCTCGGCCTCGGGCCAGGTCAGCTCGGCGAGATACGCGCCGGGAGCCGCGAGGGCCACGAGGACGGCGGCCAGCATCATGTCAGAGAACGCGGATCACGACGAGCGTGAAGTCGTCGCCGGCCTCGGCGCCGGCCATGAAGGCCGCGTGGGCCGCCACGATCCGCCCGCCGATGTCCGGCGCGCGGGCGTTGTCGACCACGAGCTGCCGGAGCCGCTCTACGCCGAAGGCCTCGTGGCCGTTCCAGGCCTCGCTCACGCCGTCGGTGTAGAGGAGGAAGAGGTCGCCCGACCCGGGAGAGACCACCACCTCCTCGTAGCTCGAGGCGTCGAAGGTCCCGAGGGGAAGCCCGCCCAGCGTGATCGGCTCGCACAGCCCGGTCGAGGCGCGGTAGTGGAGCGGGTAGGGCAGGCCGGAGTTGGCCACCCGCACGGTCTTCGCCTGGAAGTCGAAGAGCGCGTAACCCAGCGTGCAGTAGATCCCCTCGACGCCTCGCCGGCGCAGCGTGCGGTTCACTCCGGCCAGCAGCTCGGCAGGGCCGCGTCTCTGGAAGGCCCGCGCCCGCACGGTGCCCGACGCGAAGGCGCCGTAGAGGGCGGCCGGCACGCCCTTGCCGGCCACGTCGCCCACCGCGACGCCCAGGACGTCCTCGGCGATGTCGAAGAAGTCGTAGAGGTCGCCCCCCAGCTCGCGGGCCGGGCAGAAGTGGGCCGAGGCCTCCCAGCCCTTGCCCCGCGGCGCCTCTTCGGGGAACAGGCCGTGCTGGATCTGCTGGGCGATCTCCAGCTCGCGCTTCACCCGGAGCTCGCGCAGCCGGATGTCCTCGTAGAGGCGCGCGTTCTCGATGGCCACTGCCACCTGGGCCGCGAGGGGCGTGAGGATCTTCACGTGCTCCTCGTTGAAGCGGTCGAGGACGGTGCTCTCGAGGTCGAACACCCCCACGCAGCGGTCCTTGTAGACGAGGGGCACCACGAGTTCCGAGCGCGTCTCGGGGATGAGGTTCAGGTAGCGCGGGTCCTTGCGCACGTCGCCCACGAGGATCGGCTCCTTGAAGAGGGCGGCGGTGCCGCACAGGCCCTCGCCGACCTTGATCGGCTGCTTCTCGGGGTAGGAACCATAGCGGACCGTCTTGCGCGCCACGAGCTCCTTGCGCTCCTCGTCGAGCAGGAGGATCGCGAACATCTCGTAGTCGATGACACGCTTCACGACCTCCGCCACGCGGGCGAGCAGCTCGTTCAGGTCGAGGATCGACGAGGTCTCCTTGCCGATCTCGTAGAGGGTGGCCAGGAGCCCAGCGTACCAGCGCGTCTCCCTGTAGAGCGTGGCGTTCTCGATGGCGGTGGCCAGGTGGCCCGCCAGCACGCGGAGCGCGGCGATGGCGTCGGGGGTGAAGGCGGCGCCGTCCATGCCCTCGACGTTCAGCACGCCCACGAGTCGATCGCGGTGAAGGAGCGGGATCGCGAGCTCGGCCGCCACTCCGGGGATCACGGGGATGTAGCGCGGGTCCTTGCGCACGTCGGGCACGAAGACCGGCTCCCTGAGGAGGGCGGCGGCCCCCACGATCCCCTCTCCGGGCCGCAGCCGCAGCGCCTTGACCGAACCGACGGGAATGCCATCCACGAAGGCCGGCGCCAGGGAGCCGTCGTCCTGCGGCAGGAAGATGTCGAGAAAGCGGTAGTCGATGATGCGCTTGAGCTGGCGGGCGATCGTAGGCAGCAGCGCCTCGGGGTCGAGGACGCTCGACACCTCGCGGACCAGGGGGAGGAGCTGGGCCAGGGTGTCGCCGGTGAGGGGCGGAGCGGGAGGCGCTCCCTTGGAGGATCCGGACTTGCGCAAGCCCGCTATCCTACCAGACGCGCTGGAGCGAATCCTCTAAGATACGGACGAGTGCTCAAGCTCCCCCTCGAGATCGAGGACATCAAGAAGATCCTCCCCCACCGCCATCCGTTCCTGCTCGTGGACCGCATCGTCGAGCTGGAGGCGGACAAGCGCATCGTCGGCGTGAAGAACGTGTCCTCGAACGAGCGCTACTTCATCGCGGGACCGGGGGGCGTGCCGGTGCTGCCCGCCTCGATCCTGACCGAGGCCATGGCGCAGGCCGGCGCGGTGCTGATCCTCACCAAGCCCGAGAACCGCTCGCGCCTCATCTACTTCATGGGCATCGACCGCGTTCGCTACCGGCGGCCGGTGCGCGCCGGCGACCAGGTCTACCTGGAGGGCACCGTGCTCCGGCTGCGCAGCAAGATGGGGAGCCTGCGCGGCGTGGCCCGGGTCGAGGGCCGGGTCGTCTGCGAGGGGCAGATGACCTTCGCCCTCGCCGACGCGCCCGCGCCGGCTTGACCGCCGCGCGCGCACGTGGGCCCCTCTCGCTGGCGCGGGCGCTCTCCAAGTTCGGGGTCTGCTCCCGGAGCGAGGCGGTCCGCCGGATCGCGGCCGGCCGCGTCACGCTCAACGGCCGGGTCGTCACGCGGCCCGAGACGCGGCTCGACCCGAGGCGCGACCGCGTCTGCGTGGACGGAGCGCCGGTGGAGGACGAGACCGAGAGCGTGGTGCTGGCCCTCAACAAGCCGCCGGGCTACGTGACGACGCGCTCGGATCCCGCCGGCCGGCCCACCGTCTACGACCTCGTGGGCAAGGCCGAGCGCTGGGTGTTTCCGGTGGGCCGCCTGGACCGCGACAGCTCGGGCCTGCTCCTCCTCACGAACGATCACCGGCTCGGCGAGCGCCTCACGAGCCCTGCGGCCCACGTGCCGAAGACGTACCACGCCCGCGTGCGCGGCCTGCCCGACGCGGCGGCGCTGCGGGTGCTACGGGAGGGCGTGCCCCTCGAGGACGGGCTGACGCGACGGGCTCGGGTGCGCGCCCTGGGTGCGGCCCGGGACGGCACGACGTGGCTCGAGATCGTGCTGACCGAGGGCAAGAACCGCCAGGTGCGGCGCATGTGCGCCGCCGTCGGCCACGACGTGGTGGAGCTCGTGCGCGTGCGGGTCGGAAGCCTCGCCCTGGGCGACCTGCCGTCCGGCGGCTGGCGCCGGCTCGGACCCGACGAGGTCTCCCGCCTCCTCGACCGCTCCACGTTATAGTCGGCCGCACCCGAGCCCATCGCATGCGACAGCGTCGAGCAGGCAAGCGAAGCCGTGTCTCGCGGGCGGACGCGCTGCGGGAGATCGGGACCGCGCTGGCCTCGGCGGCGCGGCCCGACGACGCGCTGGCTTCGGCCCTCGGGATCGTGAGGCAGGAGCTGGGCACGGCGCGGGCCGCGGTCTTCCATGCGAGCGAGGACGGTACCCTCGAGACCGTCGCAGCGATCGGCCTGGCGCCCGAGACATTGCCCCCGCGGGACCTCGAGGGAGCGCCTTTGGAGGGCTCGACGCTCGGCGCCGGAGACGAGCTTCACGACCGTCACGGGCTCGCGCTCCTCGTGCCGATCCGATTCCGCCATCGCACGATCGGAGCGCTGGCTCTGGGTCCCCGCGAGGACGGGTACGGGGCGGACGAGCGGCGCTTCCTGGGCGAGGTGGCGAGGACGCTGGCGGCCACCATCGAGGGCGGCCGCCTCGAGGTCGAGCTGCGGCGGACGCACGGGCGGCTGTCCGCGAAGGTATTCGAGCTCCGCAACCTCTTCGACCTGACTCGCGAGCTGGCCGGGAGCTTCTCGGAGGACACGGTCCTGCAGCGCGCCGTCACCGCGGTGATGGGCCACTTCGTGGTCGCCCGCTGCGCGGCGTACGTCAGCCGGACGGACGGGCTCGCGCTCGCCCACGGGCGCGGACTGGGGCGCGAGACCGAGCGTGGACCGATCCCGCCCCCCGTGGCGCGCGCCGCGCTCGAGGGCCTCACCGCGCCGAGGCTCGTGGCCGAGCTGCCGCCGGGCCCGCTGCGCCGCCGCCTGGAGGACGCGCGCCTCGCCCTCGCCGTGCCCATGGTCGCGGGAGAGCGCATCGAGGGCGTCCTCGGCATCGGCGAGCGCGCGTCCGGTCAGCCGTTCTCCGGGGAGGATCGGGAGGTCGCCTTCAACCTGGCCCGGCAGGCCATGGCCGCTCTCGAGACGGTCCGCCTGCAGCGCATCCGTGAGGAGAAGCGGCGCCAGGACCACGAGCTGGCGCTGGCCCGGGAGATACAGCAGGGCCTCCTGCCAGCGCGCCCGCTGGAGCTGCCCGGCTTCGAGACGGCCGGCGAGACACGCCCGTGCTTCGAGGTCGGCGGCGACTCCTACGACTGGATCCCGCTCGGCGAGGAGAGGCTCGCCCTCGTCGTGGCCGACGTCTCGGGCAAGGGGGCGCCGGCCAGCCTGCTGATGGCCTCGACCCACGCCTTCGTGCACGCCCTGGCCGGGACGGCGCCACCGGCGACGCTCGCGGCCCGGCTCAACCGCTTCCTCTTCGCGCGCACCCAGGCCAGCCGTTTCGTCACGCTCTTCTACGCCGAGCTCGACGCGACGCGCCGGAGGCTCGCCTACGTCAACGCCGGCCACGTCCCGCCCTATCTCGTGACGGCGGCCGGAAGCCTCGCGCGCCTCTCGAGCGGCGGGGCAGCCCTCGGCCTGCTTCCGGAGGAGGCCTACGCCCCGGGAGAGGCCAGGCTCGAGGCCGGCGACGTCCTGGCGATGGTCACGGACGGCGTGACCGAGGCGCTGTCCCCCGACGAGCGCGAGCTGGGGGACGACCGCGTCTGCGAGACGCTGCGGACTCTCAGGGGCGGCGACGCGCCGACCATCCTGGAGGGCTTGATCGCCGCCGCGGACGCCTGGGCCGGAGGTCGCGCCTCGGGCGACGATCTGACCGCGCTCGTCCTCAAGGCGCGCTGAGGAGCTCCCCGACCGCCGAGAACCATCCCTGCAGCTCGCGTGCGGTCGGCGCGAGCTCGTAGGGATGGTGGTGGCAGGCCCGGGTCAAGGCCGACCAGGCGTGGCCGGTTCGGGCGGCGAGCGGCGCGTCTTCCAGATAGCTGCGCAGGCAGATGAGCTGCGCGCGCATCGAGCAGGCCTGGAGCTCGGGCGCGTGGCGCGCCCACCGCTGCCGCACGCCGGCCTCGAGGGCCTGGAGCGCGAGCAGCGCCGACGCGCGCGGCCAGAGGCCCGCCGTCGCCGGGTCCGCGCGGCGCAGCAGGGCGGACGCCAGGTCCAGGAGCTCGCGGGGCTCGGCGGGCGGCGTCAGCTCAGGCCTCTGAGCCAGGCCGCGAGCTTGCTCGACTGGCGCACGAGCTCGACGGCCGCGGCCGCCTTCAGCTCGGCCGCCGCCGCGTCGCACTGGCGCAGCGTGTCGGCCATGGGAGCTCCGGCCTGCTGCTCTATGCGCGGGACGACCTCGCCGCTCCGGCCGGCGTCGTCGAAGAGTGCGAGGGCCAGGAGCCTCGGCAGGCCAGCGGCGTCGCCGAGGGCCCGCTCCACGTCGGAGTGGGCCTCCCCCCGGCCGAGCCGGCGGCGGCGCACGACCTCCATGCACGCGGCCTCGAGGCCGAGGCGACACAGCCCCGGGACCACGCGCGCAGCGGCCGAGGACGGCAGGTCGGCCGTGCCGGCCACCGCCAGCGCGTCCTCGAGATAGCGTCCGACGGGATCGAGGGCCCGCCGCAGCTCCACGACCGACGCCTCCCGGCGCGTGACCTCGACGATCTCGGCGGCGATGTCGAGGCGGCGCACGGCCTCCGGCAGCCGGTCGTCGTGGGTGAAGACCAGCACCTGGCGGTCCGCCGACGCGCCCTCGAGGACGCGCGCCAGGCCGTCGACGCGGGCCGGATCCATCGACTGCACGGGATCGTCGATCACGATGAAGCGGAACGGGCTCTCGGGGAGCGTGGCGCGGGGCACGAACAGGCTGAGCGCGAGGGCGTGCAGCTCGCCCTGGCTCATGACCCCGAGCGCCGCGCCCTCGACGCCGTCGACGGTGACGTCGAGGGCCACACGGCGCCTCGTGCCCTCGCCCGTGAGCTGGATCCGCCCCAGCTCGACGTGGCTCTGCTGGCGCAGATTCTCCCAGATGCGAGCCGCCTTCTCGGCGATCGGGGCGAAGCGGTCGTCGCGGATCCCGGCCGCCGCTTTCTTGAGCCAGGCCTCCGCGGCCTTGAGATGCTTGAGGCCCTTGGCTCCGAGCTCGGCGGCCCTGGCCGCGCTCAGCCAGGCCGCGACCTCGACCGCCGCTGCGCGCCAAGCGTCTTCCTTGCGGCCGAGCTCCGCGCGGGCCGCGTCCCGCAGACGGATCACCGCGTCGCGCAGCGGCGGACCGGCCGCCTCCACATGGTCGGCGAGGGCGTCGAGGGCGGTGATCGAGCCGGCCTCGACCCAGCGCCCCAGGGCTCCGACGAGGGGGCCGAGATCGAGGCCTGCCTCGGTCGCCCGGCTGAGGGCCTCGGGCTTCAACGCCACGAGGCCTTCCCACTGACGCCGGGCGGCCTCCGCACGCTGGTGCGCGGCGTCGGCCTCGCGCGCCGCGCGGCGCAGGCGCGCCGCCGCCTCGCGCTGCTTCCTGCTCCAGGCGGCGTCCAGGGCGCCCTTCCTCCCGCACACGGGGCAGTCGCCGTCGCCGTGGTCCGCGTGATACTGGAGGGCGCTCTCGAGCAGCGTCGCCGCGTCGCGCGAGCGCGCGGACGCCGTGTCCCGGGCCGCCGCGACGGCCTCGCCCGCGGCGCGCATCTCCGCCACCGCGGCCGTCACGCGCCCGGGATCGGGCGGCTCCAGGAGCGCGATGGCGCGGAGCGCGTCGGCGGTGTCCGCTGCGCTCCCGGCCGTCGCGACGCCGCCGAGCGCGTCGGCCACGGCCTCGAGGTCCCACTCCTTGCCCCCGACAGCGGCCGCGACGCGAGCCGCCCTGTCGTCCTCGAGCGGGACCAGCCGTTCCAGCAGGCGGTCCCGCGCGTCGGTCGCGTCCTTGACGGCCTTCTCGCGGACGCGGCGGGCCTCCTGCAGCGCGCCCAGGGCGAGGACGAGGTCCTCGAGGCCGAGGATCGAGGAGAGCGCGTCGTAGAGCTTCGAGGGTCCCTCGTCGAGGAGCGAGCCCAGCTCGTTGTACGAGAGGAAGGGGCGGTGCGTCCGCAGCGCCGCGGTCCAGCCGAGCGACCCGAGATCCGCCCTCGGTCTGCCCTGGAGCTCGGCGGCCGCTGCGGCGGCCTCGAAGGCCGCGGCGGGCTCCCACCGCCGCGACACCACGCACGGGCCCCGCTCGCCCTCCACGAGGAACGTCGCGGTGAGCGCCGCGGCGGGGTGATGGAGGTTGCGCCAGCCCTCGCGCCAGACGGCGGCGCGCTCCTTCCAGCGCAGGCTGTCGCCGGTGAGCAGCACCTCGAGCGCCTCGGCGAAGCTCGACTTGCCCGAGCCGTTGCGGCCCACGACCAGCGTGAGGCCCGGGCCGGGCCGCAGCTCGAGGCGCTGCCGCGGACCGATCCCTCGGAAACCCTCGACGACGATCGACTGGAGGAACGCTCCGGCGAGGGGCTGCCCGACCCGCGCCGCCGCCGCGGGAGGCGCGGCGGACCCGCCGGACAGCTCGGCTTCGAGGGGCTCCTTGCCCCCGAGAGCGGACAGCACGAGGCCGCTCCACGCGGCCGCCGCGGAGTCGTCCGCTTCGAGCCGGGACAGCACGAGGCTCCGGATGCCGGGATCCATGGGATCAGCCCAAGCCTAAAGGCTATGCCTCCTTTCATCCACTACGGAGGAAGCCCACGGCCGGTTCGAGCCGCCGGCCGAAGGCGCGCCGGCGGATGCGATAGCATTGCCGGATGCTCTCATCGCTTTTCCTCCTTGCGACCGCCGCCACGGCACCCGACGCCGAGATCAAGGCCCTCGCCGACGCGATGACGCCGGCCCTGGTCGAGACGCGCCGCGACATCCACCGGAACCCCGAGCTGGGCAACCGCGAATTCCGGACCGGCAAGCTGGTGGCGGAACGGCTGCAGGGCCTCGGCGGGCTCGAGGTGCGCCATCCGGTCGCCAGGACCGGGGTCGTGGGCGTCTTGAAGGGGGGCTTGCCCGGACGCGGCGTCGTCGCCCTGCGCGCGGACCTGGACGCCCTTCCGATCCAGGAGACGAACGACGTCCCGTACAAGAGCGTGGTGGCCGGCGTGAAGCACGCCTGCGGCCACGACGCCCACACCACGATCCTGCTGGGCGCGGCGGAGGTGCTGGCGAAGCTTCGGGCGAAGCTGCCGGGAACGGTGGTCTTCCTGTTCCAGCCGGCCGAGGAGGGCCCGCCCGAGGGCGAGGAGGGCGGGGCGGCGCTCATGATCAAGGAGGGCGCCCTCGAGGCGCCGCGGGTTCAGGCCGTGTACGGCCTCCACACCGATCCGTTCCTCGAGGCCGGTCAGGCCGGCTGGCGGGTGGGGCCGATCTTCGCCTCGTCGGACAGCTTCACGATCGAGGTGATCGGCAGGAAGACCCACGGCGCCTACCCGGAGACGGGCCTCGACCCGATCCCCGTGGCGGCCGAGATCGTGGCGGCGCTCCAGACGATCCCCTCGCGCCAGCTGGACGCCCGCAGCCCGAAGGTGCTGACCATCGGCTCGATCCAGGGCGGCAACCGCGTCAACATCATCGCGGACAAGGTCGTGATGCAGGGCACCATGCGCACCCTCGACGCGTCCGTGCGGAAGGAGATGAAGGAGCGCATCGCGCGCACCGTGGAGAACGTGGGGGAGGCGCACGGCCTCGTGGCCCGTGTGCGCTTCGACGCCGACGGCAACTCGCCCACGATGAACGACGCGGCCCTGACCCGCGCTTCGCTCCCGAGCCTGGAGCGCGTCTACGGCAAGGCCAACGTGCGCGAGGTCGAGCCGCAGATGGGCGCCGAGGACTTCGCGGCCCTCGCCGAGCGGGTGCCGGGGCTCTACTACAAGTTCGGGATCCGGAACGAATCCAAGGGCATCGTCGCCAAGATGCACACCGAGGACTACGACCTCGACGAGGCGGCCCTGCCGCTGGCGGTGCGCGCCATGGCGACCCTGGCGTTCGACTACCTGCTCCGCTCGAAGTAGGGATGCGACGCCGCCTCGGAGCCGCGCTCCTGGCCGCGGCGGTCCCGTTCGCCGCCTGCTCGCGCGAGGCAGAGCGCCCGGCGGCGGGCGGCTTCCCCAGGGGCCCCGTCCTGCTCGTCGGCTTCGACGGCTTCGAGTGGAGCGCTGTGCTGCCGCTGCTGCGCGAGGGCAGGCTGCCCCACCTCGCTGCGCTCCTCCGCCGCGGCTCCTTCGGCACGCTGGAATCCATCTCCGCGCGCAACTCCCCGGCGCTGTGGACCACGATCGCGACGGGCAAGTCCATCGAGAAGCACGGGATCAGGGACTTCCTCAAGGCCCGGAAGCCCGCGGTCTTCTACACGAGCGCCGACCGGCGCGTGAAGGCGTTCTGGAACATGCTCAGCGAGCGCGGCCAGCGCGTCTCGACCATCGGCTGGTTCGTCACGCACCCCGTCGAGCCCGTCAGCGGCTGGATGGTGGCGCAGGCCAACACCTCCGAAGTGATGAAGGCCCGTCACGTGAAGAAGGGGAGCGTGCTGCCGGGATTGAGCGGCCAGGTGCATCCCGTGGAGCGCGAGGACGAGGTGTTCGAGGTCCTGGAGGAGGTGGAGCGCGACCTCGACGCGATCGTCGCGGAGCGCCTGCGGGAGCGGATCGAAGACGCCCCCGCGCGCTTCCGCGGCCCGATCGAGGCCAGCCGCTGGGCCTTTCGCGCCGACGCGGCCTACGAGCGCTTGGCGCTGCGCGCCGCCGCCGAGGCCCCCGACGTGCTGGCGGTGTACTTCGGCGCGACGGACGTGATCGGCCATCGCTTCTGGCCCTTCGCCAGGACACGCCGTTTCCCCGATCGCCTCTTCACGGGCAAGCTCGGCAAGCGCCTCGCTCCGCGCATGGCGCCGGGATCCTGGGGCAACGCCCTCCTGGGCGGGCTCTTCTGGCGCGCCATGCAGCCGGTCTACGAGTCCGGATGGCCCGGCCAGGTGCTGGCGCGGACGTACGAGCACGCCGACGCCACGGTCGGGCGCCTGGTCGCGGCGATGCCGCCCGACACGCGCGTGATCGTCGTGTCGGACCACGGCTTCCGCCCCTGGCACCACACCGACGGGCCCGAAGGCTTCTTCGTCGCCGCCGGTCCCGGCCTAAGGGACATGGAGGGCCCCGAGCCCCAGCGGCTTTCCCGCGACCACCTGCGCCGGCTCGGGCGCATCCACGACGTGGGCCCGACGCTGCTCGCGCTGGCCGGCCTGCCCGTCGGCCTCGACATGGACGGGCGGCCGATCGAGGCGGTGCTGGCTCCCGATCCCCGCCTGCAGCGCCCGGCGCCGATCGCGACCTGGGACGATCCGGCGTGGCTTGCCGCGCGCCAGGCCGCGGGTCAGGCTTCCTCCCCGCCTGCGGAAGAGGAAGAAGAAGAGCGCCTCGAGCAGCTCCGCGCGCTGGGCTACATCCAGTAGCTACGCCGGCGCCGGCGCGGCGTCCGCGGCTCCGTACTCCTGGTCCTTGTACTGGAGCTGGTAGAGCCGCCAGTACAGCCCGCGGCGCTGGAGCAGCTCCTCGTGTGCGCCGCGCTCGCGTATCCGGCCCTTGTGGAGCACCAGGATCTCGTCCACGTTGCGGATCGTGGAGAGGCGGTGCGCGATCACGATGGCGGTGCGGCCACGGAGCAGCACGCGCAGCGCGTCCTGGATGAGACGCTCGGTCTCCGTGTCCACCGACGAGGTGGCCTCGTCCAGGATCAGCACGCGCGGGTCGTGGGCCAGGGCCCGGGCGAAGGAGAGCAGCTGCTTCTGTCCGGTCGAGAGCGTCGCGCCGCGCTCCTTGACCTCGGCGTCGTACCCGCCCGGAAGGCGCTCGACGAAGGCCTCGGCGTGGACCGCCCGGGCCGCGGCCCGCACCCGCTCGATGGGGATCTCCGAGCCGAGGCGGATGTTCGAGGCGATCGTGCCGCTGAAGAGGTGGACGTCCTGGAGCACCAGGGCCATCGCCCGGCGCAGCGCGGAGGGGTCCCAGTCGCGCACGTCGACGCCGTCCAGCGTGACCCGGCCCTGCTGCACGTCGTAGAAGCGCTGCAGCAGGCTGATGACGGAGGTCTTGCCCGCGCCGGTCGCGCCCACGAGGGCGACGCTCCGGCCCGGCTCGACGGCGAAGTCGATGTCCCGCAGCACCCACTCGCCGGGAGCGTAGGCGAAGGAGACGCCTTCGAACGCCACGCGCCCGTCCACGCGCTCCGGCCGATGCGCGGCCGGTTTCGCCGCGACCTCGGGCCTCGTGTCGAGGAGCAGGAAGATCCGTTCCGAGGAGGCCATGGCCGCCTGCAGGATGTTGAACTTCTCGGACAGGTCCGAGATCGGACGCCAGAAGCGGTCGGTGTACTGGACGAAGGCGACGAGGGCGCCGAGGGTGAGGGTTCCCTCCAGGACGCGGCCGCCTCCGTAGACGATGATGAGCGCCACGGCGATCGCCGCGAGCAGGTCGATGGCCGGGTAGAACACCGCGTAATAGAAGATCGACTTCAGGTTGGCGTCGGCGTGGGCGCGGTTGATCTCGGCGAACAGGCCGCGGTTCCGCTCCTCGCGGCGGAAGAGCTGCACCACGGCCATCCCGGTCAGGTTCTCCTGGAGAAAGGCGTTGATGCGCGCCACCCACTTGCGTACCTCGCGGAAGCTCTCCCGGGCGCCGCGCCGGAACCAGTCCGTGACCAGGAAGAAGAGCGGCAGCACGGCGAAGGTGACGAGGGCGAGACGCCAGTTCAGGGACAGCATCACCGCCATGATGCCGACGAGGGTGAAGAGGTCGCCGAACACCGTCACGACTCCCGCCGTGAACAGCTCGTTGACGGCGTCCACGTCGCTCGTGACCCGGGTGACCAGGCGGCCCACCGGGTTCTTGTCGTAGAAGCCGACGTGGAGCTTCTGGAGGTGGCCGAAGATCTGGCGGCGCAGGTCGAGCATCACCCGCTGGCCGGTCATCTGCAGGATGAACACCTGCCCGAAGCGCACCACGAAGGCCAGCGCCAGGATCAGGGAGTAGAGCGCGGCGATGCGCAGCAGGCCCTGGCCGTCGCCCTTCTGGATGTGCTCGTCGATGGCGACCTTGGTGAGGTAGGGGCCGGCGAGGTCGAGCCCCGCCATGGCGATGATGAGCACGAAGGAAGCGATCACCGGCCAGAGGTACGGGCGCAGGTAGGCCAGGAGCCGCAGCAGCAGCTTCGAGTCGTAGCTCTTCTCGAGGGGATCGTCTTCGATCATCTAACTCTGGCCAAGACAACCACAGAGGACACCGAGAGAAGCTCGCCGACGATCTCGTCCTTGTAGCGCACCGCCAGCGCGACTTGCGTCTGGTGCTCGACGCCCTGCCTCTTCAGCTCCGACCACAGCGCCCGCTCGTACACGGATTCGAGGAACCCGGGGCCCAGCTCGCGGTGTACCTCGATGGCCGCTCCGAGGACTGAGCTGGTGACCGAGTCCGTTTCCCTCGTTCCCTCGGTGCTCTCTCCGTCCAACCTCTGTGCTCTCTGTGGCTGTCCGGACCGTGGTTGCAGTCGTGGTTGCGGAGTCATGCCGTCTCCACTTCGCGCTCGAGCAGCTGCCTGCGGTGCAGCTCGGCATAGAAGCCGCCCCGGGCCAGGAGCTCCTCGTGGCTGCCCCGCTCCACGAGGCGGCCCTCCCTCAGCACCACGATCAGGTCGGCGTCCTTCACGGTCGAGACGCGGTGCGACACGAGGAACGTCGTGCGGCCCGCCCGGACGTCGCGCAGGCCCTGGAGGATCTGCTCCTCGGTCTCGGTGTCGACGGACGCGAGGCTGTCGTCGAGCACCAGGATGCGGGGCTCGACGGCCAGGGCGCGGGCCAGCGCGGCGCGCTGCTTCTGTCCGCCCGAGAGCGTGATGCCGCGCTCGCCCACGACGGTGTCGTAGCCCTTCGGGAAGTCGCCGACGTCCTTGGCGAGCTGCGCGACGCCCGCCGCCCACTCCACGCGCTCCTTGCCGTCGGTCGCCACGCCGAAGGCCACGTTGCCGCCCACGGTGTCGGAGAACAGGAACGTCTCCTGGGGCACGAAGCCGACGGCGCCGCGCAACGTCGCCAGGGGGATCTCGCGCACGTCCCGCCCATCCACGAGCACGGTCCCGGGGGGCGCCTCGAAGAGGCGCGGCAGCAGGCTGACGAGGGTCGTCTTGCCCGAGCCGGTGGGGCCGACGATCGCGACGGTCCGGCCGGCCGGCACGTGCAGGTCGATGTCCTTGAGCACCGGCGTGCCGTCGTAGCCGAAGCTGAGGGCGCGGAACTCCACGTCGCCGCGGATCGCGAGCGCCTCCTTCGCCGCGCGGTCGTCGATCTCGGGCGGCGCGTCGAGGATCTCGACGAGCCGTCCCATGGAGGCCTCGCTCCGCTCGAAGATGTTCACCACCCAGCCGAGGGCGATCATCGGCCAGTGCAGCATCGCGAGGTAGGTCGAGAAGGCCACGAACTCGCCGAGGGAGATCGCGCCGCGCACGACCATGGAGCCGCCGAGCCACAGCACCGTGAGCGCGCCCAGGCCCATCAGGAGCTGGATGCCGGGGTAGAGGGAGCCGAACAGCCGGATCAGGCGCTGGTTCCGCCGGAGGAATTCCCGGTTGGCCTCGGCGAAGCGCTCCTCCTCGTGAGGCTCCTGGGCATAGGCGCGAACGACGCGGATGCCCGAGAAGCTCTCCTGGGCGGTGGCGGTGATGGTCGAGAGCTGCTCCTGGACCTCCTCGAAGCGGTCGTGGATCCGGCGCCCCGCGTAGCGGACCAGCACCGACACGATCACCAGGGGCAGCAGCGAGAGGAAGAGCAGGAAGGGCGAGATCGCCGCCATCAGCGCCACCGCGGCGACGAAGGTGGCGCCGGTGTTGGCCGTGTACATGATGCCCGGGCCCAGCACCATGCGCACGGCCGAGAGGTCGTTCGTGGCGCGGCTCATCAGGTCGCCGATGCGGTGCTCCTGGTAGTAGCGCGTCGGCAGCAGCGTCAGGTGGCGGAACACGTCGTTGCGCAGCTCGTACTCCAGCTCCCGGGAGATGCCGATCAGGATCGTGCGCATGAAGTAGCGGAAGACGCCCTCGGTGAGCACCAGGGAGACGATCAGCGCCGCGTAGAGCCAGAGCTTCTGGCGTGTCAGCTCGGCCGCGAGGTCGTCGACGGCGTAGCGCAGCACCCAGGGCGAGGCGACCGACAGCGCCGTCGTGACGAGCAGGCAGACGAGGCCCCTGGCGATCCCGCCGCGGCGGCGCCGCAGGTAGGGAAGGAGCCGTCTCAGGCTTTTCAACGGCGCTTGTCTTTCCTGCGCTTCCGGTCGAGGGCCTGGCTCGCCCGCAGCAGGTAGCGCAGGTTGCGCTTCTCCCAGGCGAGGGCCTCGCGATGGTGCGGGTAGCGCGCCTCGGCGGCGCGGAACACCCGCGTGTGGTAGACCGTCCGCCCGGCTCGGTCGGGAACGCCGCCCATGTGGTGGTGGAGCATCTCGTGGTAGACGACGCTCTCCAGGAAGTAGCGCGGCACCTCGGGGCGGTCCAGCACCGGGTGGATCCGGATCAGGCCCAGCACCGGGTCGTAGCTGCCGAAGGTGAGCCCGCCCCGGCGCGCGCGGCCGTAGCCCCGGCCCCACGTGATCGGCACCTCGAGCCGGTCCGAGAAGAAGCGCGCGTTCAGCGAGTCGAACACCCGCAGCAGGTCGTGATGGCTGCCGGCGGTCTGGAGCTCGGGCAGCTCGCGCTTCACCCGGCGCACGCGGTGGAGGTTCTCGTTCATGAAGCGCCGGACCACGGAGTCGGCGGCCCGGCTGGTGCGCGACTTGAGCCCGCGGGCGATGGCGCGCACCACGTTCATCGGCGCGTGGAGGAACATGTGGTGGAGCCGGACGAAGGCGGTGCCCTTCTCGCGCCGCACCGTGAGCAGGACCGAGCGGTTCTCGGTGAGGGTCAGCTTCACGGGGCGCTCGGCGCTCTCCGCGATCGCGCTCTCGAGGCGCAGCCCGTCCCAGACCGGGGCGTCGTCGAACGAAAGCGCCATCTGTCTCGGTCCGGTACGCACCACGTCAGCCGGCCTCCGCTTCAGACGAGGAAGATCCTGTCCCCAAGAGCAGCGCGAGTCAAGCGACCCGCAGCCCTTCCCGTGACATGGAGCACGCTCACTTGGACGCCATCGGCACGTAGTACTGCGTGCCCTTGCCCATCGCCTGGACCTGCTTCCACAGGTCGTCGATGTCCTCGGCGCGCTTCGCGAAGTCCACCTCGGCGGTGTTCACCACGAGGAGCGGGGTCTGCGTGTAGTGGAAGAAGTAGTGGTTGTACGCGCGGTTGACCTCGGCCATGTACTCTTCCGAGAGACGCGCCTCCTCCGGGCGAGCCCGCGCGCGGATCCTCTTCATCAGCACTTCGGTGGGGGCCTGCAGGTAGACGACGAGGTCGGGGCGCGGCACGCTGTCGGCCAGGAGCGCGTACAGCTTCTCGTAGATGATCAGCTCGCTGTCCTCGAGGTTCAGGTACGCGAAGAGCTTGCTCTTCTCGAACAGGTAGTCGCTCAGGGTGAACTCCTGGAACAGCTTGCGCTGCAGCAGCTCCTGCTGCTGCTTGTAGCGCGAGAGCAGGAAGAACAGCTCGAGCTGGAAGGTGGCGCCGGCCTCGCCGTCGTAGAAGCGCTTGAGGAAGGGGTTCTCCTTCCACCAGTCCTCCAGCACCTTCGTGGCGTCCACGCGCTCGGCCAGCTTCTCCACGACCGTGGACTTCCCGACGCCGATGGGCCCCTCGACGACGACGTAGCGGAACTGCATCAGCTCCGCTCCCAGCGCGCGACGCGGGAGCTGTCGGGGCAGCGCGCGAGCAGCTCGCGGGCGCTCGCGGCGAGCCGCGGGTGGCGGACCTCGGGGGCGATCTCGACGAGCGGCACCAGCACGAAGCGGCGCTCGTGCAGGCGCGGGTGCGGCACCACGGGCGGAGGCGCGTCGCGGACCAGGTCGCCGAAGAGCAGCACGTCCACGTCCACGGTCCTCGGACCGAAGCGCTCCCCTCGCACCCGGCCCAGGGCGCGCTCCGCCGCGAGGCAGGCCTCGAGCAGCCGCTCCGGAGTGTCGCTCCACTCGCCCGCCACGACCTGGTTCAGGAAGTCGCCCTGGGGCGGTCCGCCGACCGGCGCCGTCTCGTAGAGGGCGCTCGTCCTGCTGGTTCGGAATCCGCCCCCTTCGAGCAGGGCGAGCGCGCGTGCCAGGCTCTCCTCCCGCCCGCCGAGGTTCGACCCGAGGCCGAGGAAAGCAGCGGGCATCTCCGGCGCGAACGCATGGGATTATAAGGGACACCTCCCGCCATGGTTTGCCCGGGCTGCCGCAAGCTCAACGAGGATTCCGCCGAGCACTGCTTCTTCTGCGGCCGCGCCCTCGACGCCATCACCCAGGGCGTGCTGCTCGGCGGCCGCTACGAGGTGCTGCGCCCCGTCGGCAAGGGCGGCATGGGTCGCGTGTACAAGGCGCGCGACCGGACGCTCGACGAGGACGTCGCGGTCAAGGTGCTGCGCGCGGAGCTCGTGACGGACCCCGAGATGGCCCACCGCTTTCGCTCGGAGATCAAGATCGCCCGCAAGGTCTCCCACCCCAACGTCTGCCGCATCCACGACTACGGCGAGGACCAGGGCCTGCTCTTCATCTCGATGGAGTTCATCGACGGCCTCGGGCTCAAGGAGCAGCTGGCCACGCACCCCGTCACCGTGGAGGGCGCCCTCGAGATCGTCCTGCAGATCGCCCGCGGCCTCGCCGCGGTGCACCGCCACGGCATCGTCCACCGCGACTTCAAGGTCACGAACATCATGGTGGACGCCCGCGGCGTGGTGAAGCTCATGGACTTCGGGATCGCCAAGGACATGGCCGCCGACACCACGGGGGTGACGCGCACCGGCCAGATCTTCGGAACGCCGGAGTACATGAGCCCGGAGCAGGCCGGCGGCCGCAAGGTGGACTTCCGCAGCGACATCTACTCGCTCGGCTGCGTGGTCTTCGAGGTGTTCACGGGCGAGGCGCCCTTCAAGGGACACACCCCGCTCGCGACGCTCTACAAGCACGCCCGCGAGGAGCCGCGCCTCGATCACCCGGCCCTGCCCCCGGCGCTGCGGCCCGTGATCGCCCGGGCCCTGGCCAAGGACCCCGCCGAGCGCTACGCGAGCGTGGGCGCCTTCATCGACGCCCTGGTCCAGGCCCGGACCGAGATCGACCCTGCCGAGGCGAGCCGGCTGCTCGCGCATCCCGCGCGCGCTCCGGGTCCCCCGACCTCCACGCTGGGCGAGAGCGCGGAGCTGAGCCTGCCGGCCCTCAGCGTTCCGCAGGGGCCGGGCGCCGTGCCTTCCTTGGCGCCCCCGACGCGGCGTCGGGGAGGCTCGCGCGAGCGCGTCTGGCCGGTGGCGGTGGGCGCGCTCGCGATCAGCGCCGCCTTTCTCGCACTGCGCGAGCGGTCCGATGGGGTGCCGCCGGCCGTCAGCCCCGGACCCGCAGCCGGGACCGAGGCGCCTGCGAGCACGCAACAGGCCGCCCCCGCGACGCTCGCCACGCTGGAGCCGAGCGCGGCGTCGGCGAAGCCGCACCGCGAGCCGGCGCCGAAGACGACGGCCCCCCGTCCCGTGCCGAGCCCGCCAGCCGCGGGCGCGGCGCCGGAAGAGACGCTCGCCCCATCGCCCCCGGCACCCGCGCCCAGCGTCGAGGTCGGGAGGTTGAGGCTCCTGGTCTCGCCGGCGGCGGAGGTGACGATCGACGGCGCGTCGATCGGCTCCGTCTCGGTCCGCGAGGTGCCCCTCGCTCCCGGACGCCACGTGGTCCGCATCCAGCACGCCGACTACCAGCCCCTGCAGCGCGTCGTGTCGATCGCGGCCGGCATCGAGACGCCGCTGGTGATCGACCTGCGCGAGAAGGGCATCCGCGTCGCGCGCTGAGGTCCCACCACGGCCACTGAGGAGACTTGGATTACGAATCCATGAGATCTCTGTGTGCTCTCCGGGCCCCTCTGTGTCCTCTGTGGTTGCCTTGGCCGGGGTAGGACGCTGGCCGGCTGATCGAAACGGAACTAGCATCACGCCGTGAGGACCACGGCGCTCGTGCTGGCCGCGCTGCTCCTGCCGTCTCCGGAGCCCGTCGACAGCGAGCTGGCCCAGGGCATCGCCCTCGTCAAGGACGGCGACTTCGAGCGCGCCGTGCCCCGCCTCGACGCGGCGATCCGGCGCATCGGGCCGAAGGGGCCGAAGCGCGAGCTGGCCCAGGCCCACCTCTATCTGGGGATCGCCTACCTCGAGCTGGACCAGGAGACGAGCGCCCGAGGCCGCTTCCGGGAGGCGCTGACGAACGATCCCGGCCTCCGGCTCGACCCGCGCTCGTACTCGCCGCAGACGATCCGCGTCTTCGAGGCCGCGCGGGCCGAGATGCCGCAGCAGAAGAAGAAGGGAGCGCCGGTGCTCCTGATCGTCGGCGGAGGCGCCGCCGCGGCCGGCATCGCCTTGGCCGCGTCCGGCGGGGATGGCTCCCCGGCCGCTTCGTCCACGACGACGCCAGTCGGTGCCACGACCACGACCGTCGGAGCGACCACCACGACAACGACAACGACAACGACCACGACAACCACCACCACGCTGCCCGCGGGATGCCGCTACACGCTCTCGCCGGCCAGCCAGTCCTTCCCCGCTTCCGGCGGGCAGGGCACGTGCAACGTCTCCACGACCGACGCGTGCGGCTGGACTGTCGAGAGCACCGAGGACTGGATCACGGTCCAGGGCAACCGGAACGGCGTGGGGGCGGGGTCGGTCCGCTTCAACGTGAAACGGAACAACGGCGGCTCTCGCAAGGGACGCGTCCGGCTCAGCGAGTCGGGCGACAGTCGTTGCGAGATCAACCAGGCGGCAGGCGACCTGGCGCCGGCGCCCGTGCAGGTGGCGTGGACGAGCAGCCTCGAGGTCGAGGACGGCCGTGGCCGCGTGACCGTGGGCTCACAGGCGGGCTTTGTGGGCCGCGGACGCGCAGTCGGCCAGGTCGCCGCCCGCGCCGGGTCGAACCTCGTCGAGGCGACGCTGCTCGCGGGGCGCGGCGCGGGACGCTGGCGCTTCGAGATCGCCGGCGCGCGGCCCGGCTCGCTCCGCCCCCTGGCCGGCGAGGTGCTGCTCCTGACGGCGGACGCCATCGTGTTCCGCGTCGCGGGCGAGCCCGGCGAACGGCTGGCGTTCGCCTTCGAGGCCGGGGAGTACGGCGGGCCAGCCCGCCCTTGACAGGGCGCCGGGCCCGGGCCAGACTGAATGGCGGTTCATTCATCGGCATGGCGCGGCGGAAGAGCGACGAGAAGCGCCGGAAGATCCTGGAGGCCGCGGTGCGCGTGTTCGCCCGCAAGGGCTACCACGGCGCCAAGGTGGCCGAGATCGCGAAGCGCGCCGGCGTCGCCGACGGCACCATCTACCTGTATTTCCGAAACAAGGAGGACATCCTCGTCTCGCTCTTCGACGAGGTGATGGCCGAGCACATCGAGAAGGCCCGGGCCCAGGTCGCCCGCGCCCGGGGCGCCGAGGCGAAGCTCAGGCTCGTCGCGGAGCACCACCTGCGCCTCTTCTCCGGCAACGAGGATCTGGCCGTGGTGTTCCAGGTGGAGCTCCGGCAGTCCACCAAGTTCCTCGAGCGCTTCACGGCCTCGTGGCTGCAGGACTACTTCGCGCTCCTGGGCGACGTGATCGCCCTCGGCCAGCGGGAGGGAGCGATCCGGCCGGAGCTGAACCGCAAGCTCGCCACCAAGGCCTTCTTCGGCATCCTCGACGAGATGGTCACTTCCTGGACCCTGGGGCGGAAGGACTATGATGTCGGCAACCTCGCGGAGCCCGTGGTGGACCTGTTCCTGCACGGAGCGCTGGCGAAGGCGCGGCCCGAGAGGGCCCGACCCCCGCTCCGAGCCGTGGCATCCGCGCGTGGAGGCCGCTGATGCCGATTCGCACGCTTTGCGATCTCTTCTACCACTCCGTCGACACCTTCCGTAAGCCCGAGCACCTCCGCTACAAGCGCGACGGCGCGTGGAAGGGGATCAGCTCCGAGGAGCTCCGGCAGGCGGTCGAAGAGCTGAGCATGGGCCTGCGCAGCCTCGGACTCGAGAAGGGAGGCCGGGCGGCGATCCTGTCCGAGAACCGGCCCGAGTGGGCGATGGCCGACCTCGCGACGCTCACGGCGGCCGCCGTCGTCACGCCCATCTACGCGACCCTGATGCCGGCCCAGGTGCTCTACATCCTCAGGGACTGTGGCGCGACGGTGGCCTTCGCCTCGAACGAGACCCAGGCGAAGAAGATCCTCGAGGTGCGCGCCCAGGCGCCGGCCTTGAGGCACGTGGTGCTCATGGAGGAGAAGAGGATCGAGGGCACGCTCACCCTCGCCGAGGTCCGCGACCGCGGCCGCCCGCTCCTCGAGAAGGAGAAGGACGCGGTCCGCAAGCGCGCCGCCGAGGTGAAGCCCGAGGACCTGGCCACGCTCATCTACACGTCGGGCACGACCGGCGACCCCAAGGGCGTGATGCTGGTGCACAGCAACCTGGTGTCGAACGTGCTGTCCGCGCGCAAGGTATTCGCGGCCATGGGCACCGAGGACGTGTGCCTGTCGTTCCTGCCGCTCTGCCACGTTTTCGAGCGCATGGCGGGCTACTACCTGATGCTGAACGTCGGCGCCACGATCGCCTACGCCGAGAGCGTCGAGAAGGTGCCCGAGAACATGGCGGAGGTGCAGCCCACCCTGATGTGCTCGGTGCCGCGCCTGTACGAGAAGATGTACGCCCGGGTCAACGAGAAGGTGGCGAACGACCCGCCCAAGCGGCAGCAGATCTTCCGCTGGGCCATGGCCGTGGGCCGCGAGGTGTTCCGCCACCGCGTGGAGCGCACCTCGGCGGGCCTGCTGCTGCGGCTGAAGTTCGCCGTGGCCGACGCGCTGGTCTTCTCCAAGATCAAGGCCCGCACCGGCGGCCGGCTGAAGCTGTTCGTGTCGGGCGGCGCGCCCCTGGCGCGCGAGATCGCCGAGTTCTTCGGCGCGGCGGGCCTCACGATCCTGGAGGGCTACGGCCTCACCGAGACGAGCCCGGTCATCACCGTGAACCGCATCGAGCGGCTGAAGCCCGGCAGCGTGGGCCTGCCCCTCGAGGGCGTCGAGGTCAGGATCGCCGAGGACGGCGAGATCCTGACCCGCGGCCCGCACGTCATGAAGGGCTACTACAACAAGCCCGAGGCCACGGCGGAGACGATCGACAAGGACGGCTGGCTCCACACCGGCGACGTCGGCGTGATCGACGCGGACGGCTTCCTCATCATCACCGACCGCAAGAAGGACATCCTGGTGACCTCGGGGGGCAAGAACATCGCTCCCCAGCCCATCGAGAACCGCCTCAAGACCAACAAGTACTTCACCGAGATCGTGATGGTCGGCAACAAGCGCAACTACCCGGTCGCGCTCATCGTGCCCAACTTCGAATCTCTCGAGCGCTGGGCCAGGGAGAAGGGCGTGCCCTTCGCCTCCCGCGAGGAGCTCGTGGACAAGCCCGAGGTGACCGAGCACTACAAGCTGCTGATCAACGAGATGAGCACCGACCTCGCCCAGTTCGAGCGCATCAAGAAGGTCGCGGTGCTGCCCCGGGAGTTCACGATCGAGGCCGGGGAGCTGACGCCGACCCTCAAGGTGAGGCGCCGGGTCATCGAGGAGAAGTTCAAGGTCGCCATCGACCGCCTCTACGGCTCGGGCGTGGCGGGCGAGGCGTAGAGATCCGGGCGGCCAGGGAGGGGGGGCGCGACCTGCGGAGCGAATGAATGAGCGACCATTCAATTAGGAAGGCCGCGGTGCTCGGGGCCGGCACCATGGGCGCCCAGGTCGCGGCGCACCTCGTGGCGTGCGGCTGCGACGTGGCGCTCCTCGACGTCGTGCCGCCCGGCGCCGCCGACCGGAGCGTGCTGGCGAAGCGGGCGGTCGAGGGGCTGCGCAGGCTCAAGCCCAGCCCGCTGCACCTGCCCGAGCACGCGGCGCTCCTCCGGCCCGGCAACTTCGAGGACGACTGGAGGGAGCTCAAGGACGCCGACTGGATCTTCGAGGCGGTCGTCGAGGACCTCGAGATCAAGCGGCGGCTCTTCGCGAAGGTGGCTCCCGCCGCCAAGAGGACCGCCGTCGTGACGAGCAACACCTCGGGCCTCGGCATCGACGCCATGTCCGCCCACCTCCCCGCCGACCTGCGGCGGCGCTTCTTCGGCACGCACTTCTTCAACCCCCCGCGCTACCTGAGGCTGCTCGAGACGATCCCGGGCAGCGTCACGGACCCGGCGGTCCTCGACGCGTTCGAGGCCTTCGGCGAGCGCGTGCTGGGCAAGGGCGTCGTGCGCTGCAAGGACACGCCGAACTTCATCGGCAACCGCATCGGGTCCTACGGCTTCGCCGTGGTGCTGCAGGCGATGCAGGAGCTCGAGCTCACGGTCGAGGAGGTCGACGCGCTCACCGGGCCGGCCATCGGCCGGGCCAAGAGCGCGACCTTCCGCACCGCCGACATCGCCGGCGTGGACGTGTGCGTCAAGGTGGCCGAGAACCTCCACGCCGCGGCGCTGAACGATCCCGAGCGCGCCGTCTTCCAGCCGCCGGCGTTCATGAAGCAGATGGTCGAGCGCAGATGGCTGGGCGAGAAGACCGGCGCCGGCTTCTACAGGAAGGACGGCAAGGAGATCCTCGCCCTCGACTGGAAGAGCCTCGAGCACAGGCCGCGCCAGAAGCCGCGCTTCGCCTCGCTCGACGCGGCCCAGAACCTGCCCGACCTCGGCGCGCGCCTGCGCGCCCTCGTGGCCGCCGAAGACAAGGCCGGTCGCTTCCTGTGGCGCGTGCTCTCCGCCGTCTCCCTCTACGCCGCCGCCCGCGCAGGCGAGATCGCCGACGACATCGAGTCCATCGACCACGCGATGGAATGGGGCTACGGCTGGGGCGCCGGACCCTTCCGCACCCTCGACCTGCTCGGCGTCGCCGCGACGGTGGACCGTGCCCGCGCCGAGGGCCGCGCCATCCCGCCGCTCGTCGAGAAGCTCCTGGCCTCGGGCCGCAAGAGCTTCTACGAGGACGGAGCGGCCGCCGGCCGCAAAGGGGCCTTGTGCATCGCCGCCCTCAAGGCCCAGGGCGCCGTGAAGAGGAAGAACGCGGGCGCGAGCCTCGTGGACCTCGGCGACGGCTGCGGGCTCGTCGAGTTCCACAGCAAGATGAACGCCCTGGGCAACGACACCTTCGCGATGCTCCAGACCGCGGTCAAGGAGGGCAGGGCGCACTTCGACGCCCTCGTCGTCGGCAACCAGGGCGAGAACTTCACCGTGGGCGCGAACCTCATGCTCGTGCTCCTCGCCGTCCAGGAGGAGGAATGGGACGAGCTGGAGTTCGGCATCCGCCAGTTCCAGAACGCCAACATGGCCCTCAAGTACGCCGAGCTGCCCGTGGTGGCGGCCCCGTTCGGCCTGACCCTGGGCGGCGGCTGCGAGATCGCCCTCCACACGGCGCGCGTCTGCCTCGCGGCGGAGACCTACATGGGCCTGGTCGAGGCCGGCGTCGGCCTCGTCCCGGCCGGCGGCGGAACCAAGGAGATGGCCCTCCGCGCCACGGACCGCGCCCGGGGCATAGAGGGCGCCGACCCGTTCCCGTTCCTGCGCCGCGCCTTCGAGCTGATCGCGCTGGCCAAGGTCGCGGAGTCCGGCCACCAGGCGCGCCGGGATTTCCTGGCGCCGGCGGACCTCGTCTGCATGAACTCCGCCCGCCTGATCGACGACGCCAAGCAGCTCGCGCTGGGGCTCGCCCGGGCGGGCTGGCGCGCCGGCCGCCCGCGCACCGACGTCCCGGTCCTCGGCCGCTCGGCCCTCGCCGCGTTCAAGGCCGGCATCCACAACATGCTCCGGGGCGGCTTCATCAGCGAGCACGACGCGCTGGTCGGGACCAAGGTGGCACAGGTCCTGTGCGGCGGCGACCGGGAGGCGGGCGTCGCGAGCGAGCAGCACTTCCTGGACCTGGAGCGCGAGGCGTTCCTCTCCCTGCTGGGCACGCCCCGGACCCGCGAGCGCATCCAGCACACGCTGAAGACGGGCAAGCCACTCAGGAACTGATGCTGGAACGGAAGACCACAGGGACACAGAGGCACAGAGGATTGGGTGGCACATGCGTGAAGCCGTGATCGTCTCCTCCGTCCGCACCGCCGTCGGCAAGGCCGGCAAGGGCGCGCTGCGCGCCGCGCGGCCCGACGACATGGCGGCCGCCGCCATCCGGGGCGCGCTGGATCGCGTCCCGGGCCTGGAGGCCGGGAGCGTCGGCGACGTCATCCTCGGCTGCGCCATGCCTGAAGCGGAGCAGGGCATGAACGTCGCCCGCATCGCGAGCCTGCTGGCCGGCGTGCCCGTGACGGCGGCGGCCATGACCATCAACCGCTTCTGCTCCTCGGGCCTGCAGGCGATCGCCCTCGCCGCCGACGCCGTGGCGAGCGGCCGGGCGGAGGTCGCGATCGGCGGCGGCACCGAGTCCATGAGCCTCGTCCCGATGGGCGGCCACAAGCTCGCGCCGAACCCGACGCTTCTCGAGCGCTATCCCGACAGCTACCTCGGCATGGGCGTCACGGCCGAGCTGGTCGCCCGGAAGTACGGGATCACGCGGGAGAAGTCCGACGCCTTCGCGCTCGCGTCCCACCAGAAGGCCGTCGCCGCCATCGACGCGGGCCGGTTCAAGGACGAGATCGTGCCCTTGCCGGTGGACGGCACGCGCTTCGAGACCGACGAGGGCCCGCGACGGGACACGGACCTGGCAGCGCTCGCCAAGCTCAAGCCGGCCTTCGCCGCGGACGGGATCGTCACCGCCGGGAACTCGTCGCAGATGTCCGACGGCGCCGCGGCGACGGTCGTGACGTCGGCGGACCGGGCGCGAGAGCTCGGCTTGAAGCCCCTCGCCCGTCTCGTCGCCTACGCGGTGGCCGGCGTGCCGCCCGAGATCATGGGCATCGGCCCCGTCGAGGCGATCCCCAGGGCCCTGAAGCAGGCGGGCCTGACCTTGGCGGACATCGGCCTCGTCGAGCTGAACGAGGCGTTCGCGTGCCAGGCCCTCGCCGTCGTCGAGGCCGCCCGTCTCGATCCGGCGAAGGTCAACGTCAACGGCGGCGCCGTGGCCCTCGGCCATCCGCTCGGCTGCACCGGCGCCAAGCTCACGGCGCAGCTCCTCTCCGAGATGGCGCGCCGGAGCGTGCGCTACGGAATCGTGACCATGTGTGTGGGCGGCGGGATGGGCGCCGCCGGGATCTTCGAAAGGCTCTGAAAGGAAGGCGTCATGGCAACCGATACCCAGGCTCCCGTGCTCGCCGCCAAGGGCGGCAGCTTCCTGATCGAGGACCGCGCTCCCGAGGAGGTCTTCACCCCCGAGGACTTCACCGACGAGCAGCGGATGATCGCCGACACCGCCTCGGAGTTCATGGAGCGCGACGTGCTGCCTCGCCTGCCCGAGATCCTCGCGCTCAAGTACGAGACGACCCGCGAGCTGATGGCGAAGGCCGGCGAGCTGGGCCTGCTCGGGATCGAGGTCCCCGAGGAGCACGGCGGCCTCGCCCTCGACAAGGTCTCGGCCACGCTGGCCGCCGAGAAGATGGCCCGCGAGGGGAGCTGGGCCGTGTCCTACATGGGACACACCGGCATCGGCTCGCTGCCGATCGTGTACTTCGGGACCGAGGAGCAAAAGAAGAGGTACCTGCCGAAGTTCGCCACCGGCGAGTGGATCGGCTCCTACTCCCTTTCGGAGGCCTCGTCGGCCTCGGACGCGATGAACGCCAAGGCCAAGGCGGTGCTCTCGCCCGACGGGAAGGAATGGATCATCAACGGCGAGAAGATGTGGCTGACGAACGCCGGCTTCGCCGACGTCTACATCACCTTCGCCAAGGTGGACGGCGAACACTTCTCCTGCTTCATCGTCGAGAAGGGCATGCCCGGCGTCAGCCTGGGCGCCGAGGAGAGGAAGACCGGCATCAAGGGCAGCTCCACGCGGCCGCTGATCCTGAACGACGCGCGCATTCCCAGGGAGAACCTGCTCGGCGAGATCGGCAAGGGCCACAAGATCGCCTTCAACATCCTCAACATCGGGCGCTTCAAGCTCGGCGCCGGCGTCACGGGCGGCGCCAAGCTCTGCGTCGGCGCGTGCGTCGAGTACGGCAAGAGCCGCATGGCCTTCGGCCGGCCGATCACGAGCTTCGGCCTGATCAAGCAGAAGCTCGGCGAGATGTCGATCCTGGCCTACGCCGCCGACTCGGTCGTCTACCGCACCGCCGGCATGATCGACCGCAACCTCGCGGGCGTGAAGGACGCTCCCACGGCCCTGAAGCGCATCGAGGAGTACGACGTCGAGTGCTCGATGGTGAAGGTGTGGTGCTCGGAGATGCTCGACTACTGCGTGGACGAGACCGTGCAGCTGTTCGGCGGCGCCGGCTACGTCGAGGACTACCCGGCGGAGCGCTTCTGGCGCGACGCCCGGGTCAACCGCATCTTCGAGGGGACCAACGAGATCAACCGGCTGCTGGTTCCGGGCCGGTTGATGCGCCGCGCCATGAAAGGCGAGCTGCCGGTGTTCCAGAAGGCGATGGCGCTCATGGACGAGCTGACCGCGGGCCCGTCCGGCGGCGAGATCGAGGACGGCTTCCTCGGCGCCGAGAGCCGCATGCTGGCCGGCGCCAAGAAGGTCGCTCTCGCCTGCCTCGGCCTCGCGGCGCAGAGGTTCGGGCAGGCGCTCGAGGAGCAGCAGGAGGTCCTCGGCCACTTCGCGGACATCGCGATGGAGACCTACGCGCTGGAGAGCGCGCTCCTCCGGACCCGGAAGCGCGCGGAGCGCGAGGGCGAGGACAAGGCGCGCCTCCACGAGGCCGCGGTCCGCTGCTTCGCCCAGGACGCGATGGACAAGATCGAGGTCTCGGCCCGTCGCCTGCTCGCCGCCGTCGAGGAGGGGGACACGCTCAAGACGTACCTCGCGGCCCTGAAGCGCTTCACCAAGCGCGAGATCGTCAACACCGTCGCGCTGCGCCGGAAGGTCGCCGACGCCGCGATCGAGTCCGGAGGGTATCCGCTGGGATAGACGGTCCGGCATGGTAGGCTCGGCCGCGGTGACGCGGATCCCTTCCCTCGTCGTCGCGGCCGCGCTGGCCATCGCCATCGCCTGCGACGGCCGCGGCGGGCTGCCGCCCGAGATCCCGCCCTCGATCAAGGGCCCCGACGGGAAGGAGTACCTGCTCCTCGACCGCGGCCGGTACAAGGGCTTCTACGACAAGTGGGGCCGGCTCGACCGCATCGAGTACGACGAGAACGCCGACGGGAAGGCCGACCACGTCGCCCGCCACGAGGGCCAGAAGTCGCCCCGTCTGCTGGAGGTCGACGAGGACTTCGACGGCCGCATGGACCGCTGGGAGGAGTACGACCAGAGCGGACGGCTGCTGAAGGTCGGCGTGTCGCGCAAGCGCTCCGGCGCCCCGGACCTGTGGCTCACGCCCGGGCCGGGCGACCTGCCTTCCCGCAGGGAGTACGACGACAACGGCGACATGCGCGTGGACCGCACCGAGATCCTCGAGCGCGGCCTGCTGGTGCGCGTCGAGCTCGACACCGAGGGGGACGGCAAGCCGGACCGCTGGCAGGACTGGAGCACGGGCCGGCTCGGCTCCGAGGACATCGACACGAACGCGGACGGCAAGCCGGACCGGCGCCTCGTCTACAACGACAAGGGGCGGCTCCTGAAGATGGAGCCGCTGCGGAGTGAATAGGGGAGCGCGCCCCGAGCCGCTGCGGGACGCGCTTCGCTACACCGTCCTCGCCGCCGTCGCCGTCGCGCCCTGGGCGCTCGGGGCGGTTCACCCTGCGGCCTACGTTCCGCTGCTGTGCGTCGCGGGCGCGGCCGGCGTCCTGTCCTGGGCCCGGGCCCACTGGGCGCGGGCCCACGGCCAGGCGGTTCCGAAGGTCCCCGGCGCGCGCTGGCTGCTGGCCCTGCACCTGCTGGCCCTGGTCCAGCTCGTGCCGATGCCGCCAGGCCTCCTCCGCTTCGTGAGCCCCGGCAGCTTCGCCCACTACGACTTCGTCGCGCTCGGGCCCCTCGACTCCTGGCGCCCCGTCTCGGTGAGCCCCGGCGACACGTCCCGGGCCCTCGTCTTCCTGGCCGGGATGAGCCTTCTCTACGGCCTCTCGTTCCGCGATTTCGCCACGGCCGCCTGGAGGCGCAGGGTCACGGCCGTCCTCGTGGGCTCGGCAGCGCTCATGGCGGTCGAGGCCATGATCCAGGCCCAGAGCGCCGAGCCCACGCGCATCCTCGGTCTCTACAAGCCGCGCTGGGACTGGGGCGTGTTCGGCCCCTACGTGAACAAGAACCACTTCGCGGGCTATCTGGTGCTGGCGTTCCCGCTGGCCCTCGCCTGGGCCCGGGAAGCGCTCCGGGACCTGCGCCGCGAGTGGGAGCGGCGCCGTGTCGGCTGGGTGGCGCTCGGCGATGCCGTGGGCGCGCGCACGATCGGCCGCGCGGCGCTGGCCTTCGTGCTCGCCGCGGGGCTCCTCTTCTCCCGCTCACGGGGCGGCCTCTTGGCCGTCGCGTTCGCGACGCTGGCCGCGCCGCTCCTGCTCCGCCGCAAGCGTCTCGCGATCGCGAGCACGGTCGCTCTCGCGATCGCTACCTTCGTGCTCTACGGCCTCGACGCCCTGCAGCCCACCGCCGGCCGGGGCATGGACCACGCGCGGTTCGGGCTCTGGCGCGACGCCCTCAACATGCTGCCGGACTTCCCGCTCCTGGGCTCCGGGCTCAACACGTTCGGCACCGCCTACGTGGGGTACCGCACCGTCTTCGCGATCGGCTGGTTCGGCGAGGCGCACAACGACTACCTCCAGGCGCTCCTCGACCTCGGCGTCCCCGGCTTCGCTTGCGCGGTCGCCCTCACGTGGGTGCTGCTGGGCCTCGCCATCCGCGGCGCGCACTCGGGCGCGATCGCCCTCGGCCTCCTGGGAACCGTGCTCGCCTCGTGCGCCCACGCCCTCGTGGACTTCAACTGGCAGATCCCCGGGAACGCGGCGACCTTCGCGCTGCTCGCGGGCCTGGCGGTCCAGGAGCCGCCGGGGCGGGAGGCGCGATCGGGTTAGAATCGCCTGGGCTTCCCCCATGGCGGATTCCGGAGCACGCCTGACGGTCCTCAACGGGCCCCTTTCCGGCAAGGAGCTGGCCCTCGAGGAGGTCGTGGACAACGTGCTCATCGGGTCCGACTCCGCCTGCCGCTTCCACCTGCCGGCGCCGGGCATCAGCCCGATCCACGCGCGCATCTGGATGGACGCGGGCGGCGTGACCGTCTACGACACGCACAGCCCGCGCGGCCTCTACATCAACGACGACCGCGTCAACGGCCAGGCGCCGCTGAAGAACGGCGACGTCCTCTGGCTCGGAACCCCCGGCGAGGAAGAGGCGATCATGATCCAGGTCCGCCTCCCGACGCGCGGCTCCGAAGCCGCGCCGTCCCCTCCGCGGGCGGGCGACGAGGAGCCCGAGATCGTCGAGGAGACGGTGGTCATGTCGTCGCCCCCGGTGGCCGCGCCGCAGCCCGAGCCCGAGCCGGTGGTCGAGCCCACGCAGGCGCTCGAATCGATCCCCGCTGCGGAGGATTTCGCCGTGGCGGCGCCCGACGACGCCGAGGCGACCATGCTGGAGATGCCTGCGGAGGACGTCGGGCCGTCCGCGGCCGAGGACGAGAACGACGCGACCGTCGTGGACTTCACGCCTCCGGCCTCGGCTTCGCCGATCACCGGGTCCAGAGAGCCCAACGCGTTCGCAGTGGCCGAGCCGGACGACACCGAGGCGACGCGGATCGTCTCGGTCGAGCCGACGGCGGCCGAGAGGCAGGAGCCGGAGGAGTACGGCACCATCGCGATGACGCGGGAGGCGGCCGAGGAGCCCGTGCACTTCGCCCTGGACAGGCCTCCGGCCTCGCCGCAGCCGCCCGCGTTCGAAGACGAGACGTCCGAGCCGCCTGCCCCTGAGCCTCCGCCGGAGCCGGTTCGCGTCGCGGCGCCTCCACCCCCGCCACCGCGGCCGGTCGTCACACCGCCTCCGCCGACGCCGCCGCGGCCGGCTCCCAGGCCGCCCCGGGCCGCGGCGCCTCCGCCGACGCCACGTCCGGCCCCAGCGCGGCCCGCGCCACCGACGGGATCGCGGAACCTGGCCATCGGCCTCGGCGCGCTGGTCTTCGCGGCCGCGGGCCTCGCGGCCTGGTGGCTCCTCAAGGGAGCGTCTCCCGAGCAGGCCGCGACGCTCACGACGCCGGCGCCCGCTCCGCCCTCGACGGCCGCGGGCGCCGGCCCTCCGCCGACACAGGCCGTGGCGACCGAACCGGTGCCGGAGCCGATCCCCGAACCGCCGGTCGAAGAGGCGGTGACGATCGTGAAGAACGCCCCGCCCACGACGCTGCCCGCCATCGGCGCCTCGCCCCGTCCCGCGCCGTCCGCGAGGGCCGCGACGGCCGCTCCCCCGCCGACCACGCTCTCCGCCGAAGCGGTGAAGGCCCAGCAGTCGGCGCAGCAGGTGGCCTCCCTGCTCGGGCGCGCCGAGTCCGCGGCGGCCGCGCGCGACCACGCGGGAGCCGCGGCGGCCTACGAGGAGGTCCTGAAGCTCGAGCCCGGGAACACCCGCGCCACGGAGGGCCGCGCGCAGGCCCAGGCCGCCCTCGCCTCGCTGAAGAAGTCCTTCGTCGCGGGACGCACCACGGTCACCGGCGGCAAGGCCGCGAAGGGCGGCCTCTCGGGCTTCGACTCTGAGGACGTCAGCGTGGCGAAGGCCCTCGACTACTCGGGCCGCATCGACTTCGAGGCGTCGCCGCGCAGCGTGAAGCCGGGGGACACGTTCGCCGTGCAGGTCTACCTGACGAACGACGGCAAGAAGGCCTTCAAGATCGGCAGCGTGACCGCGACCACCGCCGTGAACAGCGCCCGCTCGGGAGGGCCGGTCGCGGTCCGCGACAGCGACGTCGAGCCCGGCCAGCGCGTCCTGCTGACCGACGTGCCGGGCACCTGGCAGGCCAGCACCACGAGCTGGTCGCTGGAGATCGTGGTCATCTCGAGCCGCAACGACCGGTTCCGCAACACGCTGACCTGGAGGTAGGCGCCTCCGCCAGGCGCGGAGTGAAGTCGCCCCCTCGACGGACTAACGAAACGGCGAGACCGGCGGCTCGGGCGGGGGTGTCGGGGGCGGCGTGGGTGTCGGGGGCGGTGGCGTGGGTGTCGGGGGCGGCGTCGGAGTCGGCGGCCGGACTGTCGGCGGCGCCGTGGGCGACGGGTTGTTGACGACGATCCCGCCCACGATGCCCGCGCCGACCGCGCCGGCGATGATGGCCGCGATCGCGCCCGCGCCCAGGGCGCCCGCAGCGAAGCCGGCCGGCGCGACGGCGGCGCCGGTCGCGGCCGAGAACACCTGCACCGGGCCCGCCGGCCCGAACGGCGCGATCGGCCGGTCGCCGCACTCTTCGGCATCGTTCACGACGATGGCCTCGATCTCCTGGGCCGTGCTCTCGCCGAAGTCCGTGAAGGTCGCCTGCCAGTAGTAATTGATCGGGCTCGCCTCGACCTTCGGCCGCGGCAGCTTGCCCTCCCAGAGGCCGCCCTCGCCCGGCACCGCCTCGATGTAGTAGTAGGCGTCGCCCAGCGACGACTTGAAGTAGATGCGGACGCGGGCCACCTGGTCCGCCGGCGTCACGCTCGCGGCCAGCAGCGGGAACTCGCCCGCCACGAAGCAGGAGGCCGGCGGCTGCATGGAGATTGCGCCCTGGCCCGGAGGCAGCTCCGGCGCCTGCGTCTCCTGGGCGCGCGGGATCGCGAGGGCCAGGAGGTCGATGTTCGCGGACGCCACCCGGCCCGCCACGACCGGAAGCAGCGACGGCGCGCGGCCGACGACGATGCCCTTCGAGCTCTCGGTCGTGACCAGGTAGCTCCCCGGCGCGAGCTGCGTCTGGAACGAGCCGCCCTTGGACGAGCGCGCGCGGTAGACGGCCCCGGTCATCGAATCGACGAACACGACGTCCACGCCGGCGACCGCTCGACCTTCGAGCGTGACGGTTCCCTGCACGAGGCCCAGCGACGACGCCGCGCCCAGCGAAAGCGACGGGCCGAGCGTGAGCAAAGCCACCAGCAGGTGCGACACGCACTTCCGCATGGCGAATCTCCCCTGGGGAGGATCCAGGTGAAGAGTCTACCCAGGCCGGCCGGGCATTGCAAGCCCGATGCCCGCCGTAGGCGGGGGCGTCAGGCCCGGCGCAGCGGCCTCGGCCCGGCCCGGTCCCCCTGGTGCTCGGCGTAGTAGCTCCGGTAGTACTCGCCGTAGTACTGGCTGTAGTAGTAGGAGTTCCGGGCCAGGTCGACCTTGTTCAGCACCACGCCGACGATCTTGCCGCCGATGCCCGTGATCTGGTCGAGGGAGCGGTGCACGCCGGGGCGCGTGCCCTGCTCGGCGCCGATCACGAAGATCACGCCGTCGACGAAGGGGCAGAGCACCGGCGTGTCGGCCATGGCCAGCGCGGGCGGGGTGTCGATGAGCACCCAGTCGTAGTGATCGCGCAGCGCGGTGACGACCTCCCGCATGCGGTTCGAGCCCAGGAGCTCCACCGGGTTGGGCGGGATGTAGCCGCACGGCAGGACGCTCAGCCCCTTCGTTCGCGCCGCCTGGATCGTCTGCGACGCCGAGCTCTTGCCCACGACGAGGTCCGACAGCCCCGGCGTCTTGGCGAAGCCGAAGTGCTGATGCACGGTGGGCCGGCGCAGGTCGCCGTCCACGATCAGGACACGCGCGCCGTTGTGGGCGAGCGCCTCGGCCAGGTTCACGGCGGTCGTGGTCTTGCCCTCGCCGGGCTCGGCGCTCGTCAGGACCAGCACGCGCCCGCCCGCGTTGGGGACGCTGAAGATCAGGTTGGTGCGCAGGATCCGGTACGCCTCGGCCACGGCCGACTGCGGGTTCCGGATCGTGGTTTGGACCCGCCGGCCTTCCTCGCCGCCCTTGGGAGAGACGTCGGGGACCATGCCGAGGAACGGCAGGCCGAGCGTTTGCTTCACGTCTTCCGGCGTGCGGAAGGTGTTGTCCAGGTGCTCGAACAGGACGGCGAGCCCGATGCCCAGCAGCAGGCCGAGGAAGAGGCCCATCTGGTAGTTCCGCATCTTGCGCGGGACGATCGGCCCGCCGGGCATCTGCGCCTTCTCGACGACGCGGATGTTCGTCGCGCGCAGCTCGCTCTCCAGGCCCGTCTCCTTGGAGCGGCTCACCAGCTCGCGGAAGAGCTGCTGGTTGGCCTCGACCTCGCGCTTGAGGACGTTGTACTCGATCCCCTTGCGGTTCAGGTCGAGGGCCTCCTGCTTCGTCGCCTCCAGGTTGGCGGCGAGGTTTGCCTCCTGCTGGGCGGCGGTGCGGTAGTCGCTCTCCATCGAGCGCACCGTGTTCTGCGCCTCGGCATGGAGCTTGACCTCGGTGGCGCGGATCTCGTTCGCGAGGCGCACCATGTCGGGATGCCTCTCGCCCAGGGTCTCGGAGAGCTTCTCCCGCTCCCGCTGCAGCTCGCTGATGCGCGCCCTGAGCCCCTGCACGAGTGGGTTCGCGAGCACCGCGGGATAGGTCTCGAGCTGCGACCCCGGCAGGTTCCGCATCTGGCTGTACATCGTCTCCTTGTTGATGCGTTCGGTGCGGGCGCTGATCGCCGATGCGGCGAGGGCCGAGAGCTTCTGGTCCACGAGGCTCTGGCGCTCCTCGAGATTCACGAGCCGCTCCTTCTCGCGGTACTGCTGGAGCGCCCGCTCGGCGGCCTCGACCTTCTTGCGCTGCTCCGCGACCCGCTCCGACAGCCAGCCGGTAGCCTCCGACGAGGTCGTGTAGCGGAACTCCAGCGCCTGCTCGATGTAGGTCTGGGCGATGGCGTTGGCGACGTCCATCGCCACCCTGGGCTCGTAGGCCCGGAAGTGGAGGTTCACGAGGCGGCTCCCGCCCACGGGCTCGATCGTCAGGCGGGAGCGGAAGGCCCCGACGGCAGGCGCCAGGGGCAGACCCTCGTTGTCCAGCGTGGCCGCAGGCTGGCGCCCCAGCACCCTCCGCTGGAAGCGCTCCCAGGGCGACATGAGCGGCCCCGTCTGCAGCTCGGCGCTCTTCGTGAGGTTCATCTTCTCGACGACGCGCTCGGCCAGCGTCCGACCCCGCAGCAGCTCGAACTGGGTCTGGTAGTAGTCGGCGCTGCCCTGCATGGCCTCGACCAGCTCCTTGGTCGGCAGCACGTTCGGGATGTCCTGGTCGATCAGGATCTG
>DASSJI010000008.1:0-10643 GCA_035691285.1 Vicinamibacteria bacterium
GGCTGGGTCAGGAAGTGGAAGATCTGCTCGTGGTAGTTCCAGCAGAGGGCGAAGCCCACGACGAGGGCGAGCACGCTGTGGACGAGGCGCACCCGCAGCTCGTCCAGGTGCTCCAGGAATGTCATCTTGTCTGGATCGCGGCGCGACACGGGAGCCGCGGGCCCTACTCGTTCGGCTGGCGGCTGACCGAGTCGGACGGCGCCGCTGCCGGCTCCGTCGCGGCCGCGGCCGCAGCCGCCGGGTCGCCTTGCGTGCCCTCCGCCGCCTTGGGCGGCTCGGGCGACGCCGGCCGGGGCGGCGGCACGCTCCTCGCGCGGTCCGCGTCGACCTCGTCCTCGATCGTGCGCTGGAAGTCGTTCGACGCCTTGCGGAACTCGGCCATCATGCGGCCCAGGCTCCGGCCCATCTCCGGCAGCTTGCGCGGCCCGAAGACGATCAGCGCCACGACCAGGATCAGGAAGAGCTCGGGGCCGCCCAGCGTTCCGAACATGCCTCGGCCATCTTATCACCGCGAACCCCAACGCCGTCGCTCGTTGACTGGAACTCCTTGCGCGAGTTAGACTTGCATGTGGTCGGCGTGCGGCGCGTCGCCTTCGCTCCCCTCATCGCAGGCGCGCTGTCGTGCCTTCCCGCACGAGCGGCCACGCGTTCCGTCCCCGTCGTCGAGCTGGAAGGGGTGGTCCACGCCGTCAGCGCCGCGCACGTCGTGGCGGCCATCGACCGGGCCGACGCCGAGGGCGCCCCGCTCCTGGTCCTGCGCCTCGACACTCCAGGCGGCCTCGACACGTCCATGCGCCAGATCATCGACCGCATGCTGAACTGCAAGACGCCGATCGCGGCGTTCGTCGGCCCGTCGGGCGCCCGGGCGGCGTCTGCCGGCTTCCTGATCACGATCGTGGCGGACGTGGCCGCGATGGCTCCCGGCACCAACATCGGCGCGGCCCACCCCGTCTCGGGCCTGGGGGGTCCCATGGACGAGACGATGTCGAAGAAGGTGACCCAGGACGCCGCCGCCTACATCCGCAGCAAGGCGGCCCGCCGGGGCCGGAACGTCGAGCTGGCCGAGAAGGCCGTGGTCGAGAGCAAGTCCTTCACCGAGAAGGAGGCCCTCGACGGCAAGCTGGTCGACCTCGTCGTGCAGGACGTGGCCGAGCTGTTGAAGGCTCTCGACGGCCGCGAGGTGACGCGCTTCGACGGGACGAAGGTGACCCTCGACCTCAAGGACGTCGCGCCGCTGGCGGTCGCGATGAACTGGCGCCAGGCGGTGCTCTCCATGATCGCGCGGCCCGAGGTGCTGTTCCTGCTCCTGCTCGGGGCGCTGGCGGGCCTGGGCACCGAGATCAGCCATCCCGGCCTGATCTTCCCCGGCATCGTGGGCGCGCTGTGCCTCATCCTGTTCCTCTTCGCCACCCAGGTCCTGCCCGTCAACGGCGCCGGCGTGCTGCTGATCCTGCTCGCCATCGCCCTGTTCGTGGCCGAGGTGAAGGTGACCTCCTACGGCCTCTTGACCGTGGGCGGCATCGTCGCGATGATCCTCGGCGCGATGATGCTGGTGGACGCGCCGATCCCCGAGATGCGGGTCGGCCTGCGCGTGCTCGTGCCGGCGGCGCTCGTGATGGCCGCCTGGTCCGTGACGCTCGTTCGCCTCGTGGTCGAGGCGCAGGCGCGCACCTCCGTCGCGGGGGCCGAGGGCATGGTCGGCCGGGAGGCGGTCGCGGACAGCGACCTCGGCCCCGAGGGCTTCGTCCGCGTGATGGGCGAGCGCTGGCGCGCCGTGGGCGAGGGCGAGGTCAAGGCCGGCGAGCGGGTCCGGGTCGTCTCGGTGGACGGCCTGACGCTGCGCGTGAGGAGGGCGTGATGGCTCAAGGTGTGGTGGTCGCGGCGCTGCTCGTCGCTTTCTGGCTGCTTCTCTCGATCAAGGTGCTGAACGAGTACGAGCGCGGCGTGGTGTTCCGCCTCGGCAACCTGCAGCGCACGCCCAAGGGGCCGGGCCTCGTCCTCGTGTTCTTCCCGATCGACCGGATGGTCCGGGTCAGCCTGCGCACCGTGGTCCTCGACGTCCCGCCCCAGGACGTGATCACGCGGGACAACGTCAGCGTCAAGGTGAACGCGGTCGTCTACTTCCGCGTGATGGATCCGATCAGGGCCATCGTGCAGGTCGAGAACTACCTGTACGCGACGAGCCAGGAGGCCCAGACGTCGCTGCGCAGCATCCTGGGCCAGGCGCATCTCGACGAGCTCCTGGCCGAGCGCGAGCGGCTGGGCGCCATGCTCCAGCAGGTCATCGACGACCACACCGACCCGTGGGGCGTGAAGGTGAGCCAGGTGGCCGTGAAGGCCGTGGACCTGCCGCCAGAGATGGTCCGGGCGATGGCCAAGCAGGCGGAGTCGGAGCGCGAGAAGCGGGCGAAGATCATCCACGCCTCGGGCGAATACGAGGCCAGCAAGCAGCTCACCGAGGCGGCTGAGGCGCTTCAGCGCCAGCCGATGTCCCTGCACCTGCGCTACCTGCAGACGCTGACCGAGATCGCAGCCGAGAAGAACTCGACGATCATCTTCCCGGTGCCGATCGACTGGCTGCAGGCGCTGATGGAACGCAAGAACACGTGAGCTTCGAGCCCGAGGGCGCCCTGCCCGACGACGATCTCACCCTCCGCGGCGAGATCGAGACGAGCAGCGTCCCCGAGCTGCTCCGCTCGTTCCTGGCGAGCGGGGAGGCCGGGATCCTGACGTTCCGCCAAGGCGACGTCGCGAAGAGCCTCTACCTGCAGGAGGGCAAGGTCGTGTACGCGGCCAGCAGCGATCCCGACGAGCGGCTGGGCGAGCACCTGCTCGTGAAGGGCCGCATCACCGTGCGCCACTACGTCGAGGCGAGCAAGCTGATCCGCCCCGGGCGTCGCCTCGGGGCGATCCTCGTCGAGCTGGAGGCCATCGAGAGCGAGGAGCTGGTCCCGGCCGTCGAGCAGCAGGTGCGCGACCTGCTCGTGGAGCTCATGACCTGGACCCACGGGGACTACGAGCTGGTCATGAAGGAGATCGACCCGGCCACCCTGGTCACGGTCAACATCCCCCTCGAGGGCATCGTCCTCGAGGGCCTGCGCCGCTCCCGCTCGTGGAGCCAGATCGCCCGTGGCCTCGGGGGCATCGACGTGGTCCCGGTGAGGACCGGCAACACGGAGGTGCTCTACAAGCTGGACCTCACCGAGGAGGAGCAGGACCTGCTCAGCCGGGTGAACGGCGCATCGAGCGTGGAGCAGATCTGCCAGATGTCGTACCTCTCGAACTTCGAGACCTGCCGGATCCTCTGGGCGTTCAAGGTGCTCGGGCTCGTGCGCATCGGCCAGGAGGCCGACGCCGAGCACGTCCGCGAGCGCGAGCGGGAGCTGGACCTCGAGGAGATCGTCGAGAAGTTCAACCAGATGTTCGGCCGCATCTACACCTTCCTGCAGGGGCGCCACGGCGAGGCGGCCGACTCGTTCATGGAGGCGGCCCTGGAGCAGGTCTCGGCCCAGTACGGCGCCCTCTTCGACGGCGTGGACCTGCGCCACTACGGCCGCGCCGATTTCGAGCAGATGCTCGCCAACGTCGCGGACCTGCCCCCCGAGCAGCGCCGCTCCCTGATGGTGAGCGCCTTGAACGAGCTCGTGTACGCCATCCAGCTCGCCGCGCGACAGCGCCACGGTGCCGAGGAGGAGGCGGTGATCTCGGGCATCATCAAGGACGGGCTCAAGCGGCTCGGGACTGGCGCATAGGAGGCTCGATTTGGCCCAGGACGACTACTATTACGAGATCCAGCTCACCAACAAGCAGCTGGTCTTCTATTTCCTCGCCGGCTCCGCGGCGCTGGTGCTGAGCTTCCTGGCCGGCGTCAAGGTGGGCCGGGGCGTCGAGGAGACCGCGTCGGCCGACGCCTCAGGCGTGCGCCGGGTCGTGGAGGACCGGATCGTGCCCGAGGAGCCGCCGCCCACACGGCCTCCCCAGGCCGCCGAGGACCTCACCTATGCCCAGCGGCTCGAGGGCGACAAGGTCGAGGATGCGCTCGAGAAGCCCGGCGCCGCCGAGGGCAAGCAGGTCTCCAAGGCGCTGCCGACGCCCAAGCCCGCCGAGGCCAAACCTCCCGTGACCGCGGCGGCGCCGCTTGTGACCGCGGTACCGAAGCCGGCCGCGAGCACGACGCCCGCGCCGAAGCCGGCTCCGCCCAAGGCGGCTCTCCCAACGCCCGCGGCTCCCACCGCGCCCGGGACCTTCACGATCCAGGTCGGCGCGTTCAAGGACCGCGGCACGGCGGAATCGGTCGTGGCGCGTCTTAAGGGCAAGGGGTACGCGGCGTACGTCGTCGCGCCCGACGGGCCGGAGGGCGGCCTCTTCAATGTCCGCGTGGGGACCTACCCGGCGCGGACCGACGCCGAGCGCGCGCAGACGAAGCTGCGCGACGAGGAGAAGTACAAGCCGTTCATCGTCAGAAACTAGCTTGGCCCGGCACCGGCCCGAGCTCCTCGCGGCGCTCTCGGGGCTGCTGCTCTCCCTGTCGTTCCCCAAGTTCGGGCATTGGTCGCTGGGCTGGATCGCCCTGGCGCCGCTGCTGCTCGCGATCACGCGCGCCGACGGCTGGCGCGCCGCGCGGCTCGGCTACCTGACCGGCGCGGTGTCCGGCCTGGGCCTCCTCTACTGGACCGCGCTCGTGGTCACCCAGTACGGCGGCCTGAGCTTCCCGGTCGCCGTCGTCATCATGGCCCTCCTGTGCCTCGCCGTCGCGCTCTTCCCGGCGCTGTTCGCCGCGACGCTCGCGACCTGGCTCAAGGCCGCCGGGCCCCAGGCCCTGCTCCTCGCTCCCTTCGCCTGGGTGGCGACCGAGGTGCTGCGCGCCTACACCTTCTTCCGCTTCCCGTGGTGCCTCCTGGGATACAGCCAGGCGGACAACCTCGCCTTCGTCCAGGTCGCGCGCTTCGGCGCGGTCTACGCGGTCTCGTTCCTGCTGGCACTGTCCTCCGCGGCGCTGGCCCACGCCGCCGTCCAGCCCGAAGCGCGCCGCCGCCGCCGCCCGCTGTGGGCCGTGGCGGGCTTGCTGGCGCTCGTGGGAGCGGACGGCGCGCTGCGGCTCGGCGTGACCCCGCCCGAGAGCGGCCGGCTGCGCGTGGGCCTGGTCCAGGCCAGCATCCCCCAGGACGAGAAGTGGGACCCCGAGCGGGCCCTCGAGAACGTCCGGCGCCACGAGGACCTCACGCGTCTCGCCGCGGACGAGGGAGCGCGTCTCGTCGTCTGGCCCGAGTCGGCGCTGCCCTGGGACTTCGACCGCACTCCAGCGGTGGCCGAGCGCCTTCGCCGGCTCGCCCGGGCGCAGGGCGTCGACCTGCTCTTCGGCAACGACGACCACTCGCCGGACGGAGGGCGCGCGTGGGTCGGGGCCAAGCTGCTGACCGCAGAGGGGGAGCTGAGCTTCCGCTACCACAAGATCCGCCTCGTGCCGTTCGGAGAGTACGTCCCGCTGCAGCCGCTCCTGACCCTCGGCGGGCGCGTCGCGGCGAAGCTCGTGCAGCAGGTCTCCGACTTCAGCCCGGGCGAGTCCTTTGCCGTGGCCGAGACGGGTGGCGGCCGCGTGTCGGCCTCGATCTGCTACGAAGCCATCTTCCCGGACCTGCTGCGCCAGTTCGTGGCGCAGGGCTCGGAGCTGCTCGTCAACGTCACGAACGACGCCTGGTACGGGACGACCTCGGCCCCCTTCCAGCACTTCGCCATGGCCCGCTTCCGGGCCGTGGAGAACGGCCGCTATCTGGTCCGTGCCGCGAACACCGGGATCACGGCCGTGGTCGACCCGCGGGGTCGTGTGCTGGCGAGGACGGCCCTGTTCGAGCGGACCTTCCTCGTTCGGGACGTGCCGCTCGTACGGGAGACCACGTTCTACGCGCGCCACGGCGACGTGTTCGCCTGGGCGTGCCTCGGCGCGAGCGTCGCCTTCACCGCTTTCGTCCTCGCGCGCGGGAGCGTATAGAATCGTCCGCTTCCGGAGGCTGCCTTGGCTCATCCCCTCACCCAGCGCTTCGAACAACTGCTCGCGAGGGCCGCGGACGTCCGCGGCTATCTTTGAGCGAGGCAAGCTCGAAGCCGAGCTGGCCCGCCTCGACGAGAAGGCCGCCCGCCCCGAGTTCTGGAAGGACCAGAAGGAGGCCCAGAGGGTCCTGCAGCGGCGCAAGCGCGCCGAGGCGGACCTCGCGCTGCTGAAGGGCCTGGGCTCCCTGGAGGAGGACGCCCGGGTCCTCGCCGAGTGGCTCCTGGCCGGCGAGGACGTCGAGAAGGACATGGCGCCCGCCCTCGACGCCCTCGAGAAGACCGTCGAGGAGGCGGAGCTCCAGAAGATGCTCGGCGGCGAGCACGACGCCGCCAACGCCATCCTGACCATCAACGCGGGAGCCGGCGGAACCGACAGCCAGGACTGGGCCGAGATGCTGCTGCGCATGTACCTGCGCTACTGCGACCGGCGCGGCTTCAAGCGCGACATCACCGACATCCAGGCGGGGGAGGAGGCCGGGATCAAGAGCGCGACGGTCATGGTCCAGGGCGAGTACGCCTACGGCAACCTGGCCGCCGAGGCCGGGGTGCACCGGCTCGTGCGCATCAGCCCCTTCGACAGCAACGCCCGCCGGCAGACCTCGTTCGCGTCGGTGTTCGCGTGGCCCGAGATCGACGAGGACATCGAGATCAAGGTCGACGACAAGGACCTGCGGGTCGACACCTACCGCAGCAGCGGCGCCGGCGGCCAGCACGTCAACGTCACGGACTCGGCGGTGCGAATCACCCACCTGCCCACCGGCATCGTGGTCTCCTGCCAGAACGAGCGCAGCCAGATCCGCAACCGCGAGGTCGGCATGAAGATCCTGAAGGCGCGCCTCTACGAGCTGGAGCTGCAGAAGCAGCGCGCCAGGCTCGACGCCGTCGAGGCCGCCAAGAAGGACATCGCCTTCGGCAGCCAGATCCGCTCCTACGTGCTGCACCCGTACCGGATGGTCAAGGACCATCGCACGAAGCACGAGACCGGCGACACCGACCGCGTCCTCGACGGCGACATCGACGACTTCGTGAAGGCCACGCTCGTCGCGAAGGCCAAGGGCACACTCGGGCAGGCGGCTCCGGCGGACGAGGAGTAGCCTCCGGCTACGGCGCGAGCCCGCCCGGAGCCGAGAGCGCAGGCCCCGATGGGCCCGCCGACAGGAGGTGTGGCTCCGTTCCGGCGATGTAGGCCTCCATCTGCACCCCGGGGACCCCGGGCTTGCCGGGCCGGCCCATGCCGTCGACCGGAACGAAGACGATGTTCCCCGGCACCTTGTACTCCTCGACGGGCTTGTCCTTCATCGCCTGGGCCCAGAAGTCCATCCAGATGGGCAGCGCGGCCCGGCCCCCCTCCTCGCGCTTGCCGAGGCTCAGGCGCTTGTCGTCGTAGCCCACCCAGACCGCCGCGGCCATCGAGGGCTCGAAGCCGACGAACCACGCGTCCGTGAAGTCGTTCGTCGTGCCCGTCTTGCCGGCCACCGGCCGCTTGAGCGCCCTCGCCCGCACTGCCGTGCCGCGCTGCACCACTCCGCGCAGGAGGCTCGTCATGAGGTAGGCCGTGTCCGCCCGGATCGCGTCCACCGCCTCGGGCCGCCCCTCCTCGATGATGTTCCCGTCGCGATCCGTGATCCGCGTGACCATGTACGGCTTCATGCGCAGGCCCTCGTTCGGGAAGGCCGCGAACGCCGCCGCCATCTCGAGCGGGGTGGCCTCGCCGGCGCCGAGGGCGATGGGCAGGAACGGCTGGAACTCGCCCGCGAGGCCCATCTTGTGGGCGTAGTCGATGCCCTTCTCGACCCCCACGGCCTGGAGCGTCTTGACGGCCGGGATGTTGCGGCTCTCCGGCAGCGCGCGCCGCACCGGAATGGGCCCCAGGAAGGCGAAGTCGTAGTTGTGCGGAGTCCACACGGTCTTGTTCCACGGGTTCGGGAACGAGATCGGCGCGTCGACGATGAGGGTCGACGCCGTCCAGCCGAGGGTCTCGATGGCGGCGGAGTAGATGAAGGGCTTGAAGGCGGATCCGACCTGGCGACGGGCCTGGGTCGCGCGGTTGAACTTGCTCCGCTCGAAATCGTAGCCGCCCACCATGGCCCTGATGCTGCCGCTGTGGACGTCGACGGCGACGAGGGCGCCCTCGACCTTGGGCTCCTGCTCGAGGAGAACCTTGGCCTCCTTCTTCTCGGGCGCGAGCGACACGACGCGGAAGGGCGCGATCGCCCCGCGCGGGAGCGCTTCCGCCGCGCTGGCCCGGCGCGTCCACTCCATCTCCCTCGGGGTCAGGCGGGCGCGGTAGTCGCCGATCTGGACGACGGCCACCGCGCGCTCCGAGGCCAGCACGACGCCATGGACGACGTCGCCCTCCGCCATGGGCCAGTCCCATTCGTCGAGCCACACCGGGTCCGGGAAGGCCCCGTCGACGAGGATCGAGACGTCGGTGGGCACGAAGCCGCGCGAGCGCCGATCAAGGACGCGCAGGCCCTGCCGCAGCGACTGGTTGGCGATCCGCTGGAGGGCCGGGTCCAGGGTCGTGTAGACCTTGAGCCCGCCCTGGTAGATCCGCTGGCTGCCGTACTCGCGCTCCAGGTACTTGCGGACCTCCTCCAGGAAGTGAGGCGCGATCGTGGGAGGGTCTTTCTTCACGTGGAGTCCGAGGGGCGTCTCGGCCGCGGCGTCGGCCTCCGGAGCGCTGACGTACTTCTCCTCGACCATGCGCCGCAGCACGTGGCCGCGCCGCTCCCTGGCCCTGTCGGGATGGTCGATGGGGGAGAGGCGGCTCGGGTTCTGGGGCAGGCCCGCCAGGAGCGCGGCCTCGGGGAGCGTCAGCTCACGGGCGGGCTTCCCGAAGAAGAAGCGGCTGGCGGCTTCCACCCCGTACTGGCCGTGGCCGAAATAGACCTGGTTGCAGTAGAGGCTGAAGATCTCCTCCTTGGTGAAGTTCTTCTCGATCTGGAAGGCGAGGATGACCTCCTTGATCTTCCGCTCGTAGGTCTTCTCCGGAGTCAGGAACAAGAGCCGCGAGAGCTGCATGGTCAGCGTGGAGGAGCCCTGCTCCCGGCGGCCGGAGCGCAGGTTCGCGAGGGCGGCGCCCGGGATGCGCCAGGGGTTGACGCCGAGGTGCTTCCAGAAGTCGGCGTCCTCCACGGCCACGACGGCGTTGCGCAGCACCGGAGGGATGTCGGCGAAGCGGACGACCACCCTCTTCTCGATCGCGAACTCTCCGAGGACGCTGCCATCGGCGGCGAAGACCTGGGTGATGATGTTCGGCTCGAAGTCCTCGAGGGAGGAGACCTGCGGCAGGTCGTTCTCGTAGGCGAGGAGCACGCCGGCGAGGGAGCCGCCCAGGATCGACAGGACGAAGCCCGCCGTGACGACGGCGCGCCGTAGCGTGAGGACGCGGGCGGGACCAGCCTGCTCCGTCCTGAAGGGCATCAATCAATTATGAAGCCAACGCCTTGGCCGCCGTCAGCCTGGGAGGCCGGGCGACCGCTGGTCTCCTGGCGTGGCGCTCCTACCGGTTGTCCCGGTCCTTTGCCGGCCGCGGCGCCGGAGGGCTGGCCGGTCGGGAGGTCTCGGTCCGAGGCGCCGTGCGCGTCTCTCCGCGCGGCGCCTTTTGCGGCTCGGAGCGGGGCTCGCTGCGCGGCGAGGCGCTCCGCTCGGGCGTGGGCCGCTCAGCCAGCGGGCGGAACATCCGGCGGAGCACGTCGCGGTCCGAGTCGGTGTCGCGGCTGCGCGGCGCGGCGCCCGGCCCTCCCCGGGTGCCGTCGTCGCGATCGCGGTAACGGTCGGACTCACGGTCCCTGGGGCTCGTCTCACGGGCTCGCGGCGCCGCCTCGCGCCCGGCGGTCGAGTCGTCGCGGCGGCTCCAGCTCGGCCGGGGCGCCCGCACCTCGGGTCGTTCGGGCTCTCCGGCCGGAGCGTCGCGGCCGACGGACCGTGCGGGCGTTTCCGGCGTCTCGCGACGCTCCTCGTCCTGGCGCGGGCGTGGCCGCCTCACGCTGGGAGCGGGAATCGTCGTCCGGTTGTCGACGGCCAGCTCGGGAACCGTGTCGCCCGGAGACATCCGTGACCTCGTGCTGCGCGGCACGCCCCCGTCGCGGGGAACCGCGGTGCGCACCTCGATCGTCCGTGCGTCGCGGGAGGGCCGGGCCTGGGCCATCTCGGCGACCTTCAGCGCCCGGACCTGCTCCGGGCCAAGCTCCACGCGGCGCCGCGCGACGTCGCCTGCGCCCAGGTCGGCGCGGCGCATGTAGGTCCAGGCCGACGACGTGCCGTGGGAGGCGAGCGACCCGCGCGTCACGGCGCGGCCGAGCGTGACCGGCCGATCCCGATAGCCGAGCGGGCACCAGCCGACGTAGTCGCCGCCGACCGCCCAGGAGACCCAGCCGGGACCCCACACGCGGCCCGGGATCCAGTACCAGCCGACCCCGTACGCGTAGTCCCAGCGCCCGTAGTGGGACACGGCCCAGCCCCAGGGCTCGGTCGGAACCCAGGTCCAGCCGTAGTAGGTCCACACCCAGCGGCCGCTCGAGTAGGGCTGCCAGCCCGAGGCGACGTAGGGGCGCCAGACGTGCCCGACCTCCGCGACGAAGTACCAGGAG
>DASSJI010000009.1:0-18736 GCA_035691285.1 Vicinamibacteria bacterium
CGCCATCTGGCGCGGCCTGCGCCGGCTGATCCGGGAGCGGCTGTCCGATTCGCTGATGGTGCTGCTGGTGACGGCCGGCCTGACGTTCGCCTATGCGCTCGGCACCGGGAATGCAGGCTCCGCCTATCGTTACCGAGCGCAGGTGCTCTCCTTCTACCTGATCTTCGCGGCGGTGGGGTGGGAGATGGCGCGTCGGCCGGCGGCCACTCCGGCTCAGCCCTGGGCGTCACGAGCGCCCATCCGGACCCGCTGAGGCACGAGCCTGTCGGTCCTGTCGGTTCGGTCCTGTCGGCGAGGGCCTGCCCGAGGATCTCGGGGATTCGTCGAGATCCGGGACGGCGTGGAGCGTCGCCGGCCGATTGGACGCTGTAGCATATCTGCTCCGCGCGTTCTTCGACTGATCGCCGAGCTCGGGAGCGCCTTCGACGCAATAGATGATGGCGTTGGCGTCCAAGTAGAGACGTACTGCCTACGCGTCGCAGGATCCTCGAGACGTCCACGTGGTCTTCTACCCCAGGACTTTTCGCGGGGCGGACTCTTCGGCGTAGGCGACGGCGGGGTCGCTCCTCAGGGCGCGCAGGACGGCGTTGACGCCGTCCGTCTCGACCTGCAGGACGTAGAGCTTCCGCAGCTCCGCGTCCTTCTCGTCGGGGAAGACCGGGATCACCTCGACGACGCCCGGGAGCCGCGTCAAGCTGGAGGGAGAGCTCCTGTGGACGCGGGTCAGCTTGACGTTGAGGGAGACGAGCCTGGGCTTGGTGACGGGCGTGGCACGTGGGCCCATGAAATCATGCTAGCGCCGCGGGCAGGTCGAGTAAACCGTGGCCGTCAGCGTCGTCTGAGCCAGGAGGGGCATAACGTCTTGCGCGCGCCGTGGCCTCGCGTTAGCCTTGTATCAATGGCGAAGAAGCGGTCAGCGGTTGTCGATCTTCTCGACTCGCTTGCCGACGGCCTGTCGAAGGTGCCGCCCGAAGAGCAGATGCGGGTGCTCAGGGCCGGGGACGCTCTCGTAACCACGCGGCGCGCGCTTCGCGCCAAGCCTCGACGGCGCGCTTCCGTGCGATCGGCGACTCGGGATCGAATCCGGGCTGCAGGCTGAGCCACGCCCAGTAGCCGGCTTCGTCGTTCATCTCCACGAATTCGCGGAATTGACGCTCGAGGGCCCGTCGCTGCTCCTGCATGGCATCGGGGATGAGCTTCCGCTCCTGAGGCGGCGTTGGGAGCCTGCGCCTGCGCATCGGCGCAAAAGTGTACCCGACGAGACCCGTGCCGGCCTCCGTTTGGCAGCCGGCTGGAACGCACCACGTCATGCCAGCGCTGCGGACACATCCAGTAAACCATGGCCGTAGGCCTGGGTGAAGTCGGCCTTGCGCATCCCAGGGAGCTTGCGCGCGGAGTGGGACAGGAGGTTCGCGACCTCGGGCGGGCTGAGCTTGGGGTCCCGCGCGAGAACGAGGGCCGCCGCGGCGGTGACGTGCGGGGTGGCCATCGAGGTGCCGCTCCAGGCGTTGTACTCGGTGTCCTGCTCGTCGCGGTAGGCCGAGGTCCGCATCGGCAGGGTCGAGAGGATGTTGGTGCCCGGCGCCACGAGCGCGATGTGGCGGCCGGTGTTGGAGAAGGGGGCGCGGCGGTTGGCCTCGTTCGAGGCGCCGACCGCGATGACGCCCTCGTAGGCGGCCGGGTACTCGGTGGGGTTGCCCTCCACGTACTCGTTGCCCATGGCCGCCACCACGACGCAGCCGCTGTCGACCAGCCGGCCGATGAGCAGCTCCTCCGTCCGGCTGAAGCGGGTGCCGCCGATGCTGAGGTTGATCACGCGCATCCCGTCCCGGCGGGCCTGGTTCAGCGCGCGCTGGTACGCCACCTCGTCGACGTAGTAGTCGCCGTCCTCGGCGGGCTCGTCGCCGAAGATCTTGTAGGCGTAGAGGGCGCAGCGGCAGATGCCCGTGAGGCTCACGCGGTTGTTGGAGCGCGCGGCGATGATGCCCGCCACGTGGGTGCCGTGGCCGACGACGTCCTCGGCGCTCGCGCGGTCGTGGGCGTAGCGGCTCACGCGCAGGTCGGGGTGCTTGGCGTCGACGCCGGTGTCGAGGACCCCGACCCGGACACCTCGCGCGTCGGGGAGCGGGTCGAGGTCGAACCATCGGATCGCGCGCAAGCCCCACTGGCGGTTGAGGAGCGGGTCGTTGGCCGGGAGCGTCGTCTTGCGCGCGGCGGGCCAGCGCGCTGGCACCCGATGCGCGTACTGGATCCCGGGGCTGCCGCGGAGCTCCCTGGCGGCGCGCTCGACTTCGGCGTCGTCCGAGAAGCGCAGCACGTTGATCCCGCGCAGGTCGGCTTCGTCGGCGTCCTGCACGCTCGTCACGAAGGCGGCTTGCACCGAGGTGTGCGCCTTGGCGAGCGGTCGCCCGTGCGTGGCGCGGGAGAACACCGGCGTCACCTCCCGGAGCGTCCGCCTGCGGAGCGCGGCGAGCGGCGCCAGGACTTTGGTCGGGAGCCGGATTCGGCGGAGCGCCGCGGGCCCGGCACCCGCGACGCGGGGCATGCCGCGGGCCACGTCCTCGTGGACGCGGACGACGAGCAGGCCGGGGACGTATTCAAGGCGCCGCGGTGGGGTGGCTGCGGCCGAGCTCGATCGCGGGTCGGGGAGCGGGCGGATCATCGGGCTTCGTTCGAAGTCTATCCGGCTCGACCCCGGTAGACTCGCGTCCCCCCGGGCCGGAATGCTCCGCGCGCCCGCGGTGGGCCCGTCGGCGGAGCCCCGGACCTGAACGCACCGCACGCGGCGTTACCATGCGGCCGGTGCAAGCATGAGTCCCAAAGGAGGGCGCGCCACCTGATGGAGGTCGTGCGATTCATGTTGTATGCACGACGGCGCAGCCAGTGTTGATCGTCATTACTGTCTACGAGCCATGTTTGCCGAAGTGGGTCAGTCCCACCCAGAGGAGGCAAGCCCAGTGAAGTGCAGTTTGCGCGGCTGTCCGGGCGAGCTCGAGCAGAGGGTCGTTACCCACGCCGTTCACCGGGGCGACGAGCTCTTCGTGATCGACCACGTGCCGGCGGAGGTCTGCTCTGTCTGTGGTGACACGCTCTTGACCGCGGAGGCCGTTCAGCGCATCGAGGACATCCTCCAGGGCCGCGCCCAGCCGTCTGCGACGGTACCAGTGTACGAGTACGCCTCGTAGGATTCCGTCGGCGATCCGGTTCTCGTGGGGCGCAGGCTTGCGAGGTGCTCTCCATGGATCGACTCGCGTTTGCCCGGCGTGCCGCCGAATTGGCCATCGCTTACCTCCACATCACCAGTGACGATTGGAAGGCTGAGAAGGCATCGATCGACGCGTGGCTGCGCTCGTCATACCGGCCACGAGCGTGCTGATCGCGCTCACCGCGATCGGGCGTCAGGCTTTGTTGGAAAGGTTTCTTCGGAACCGCATCCCGCCGGCGGTCGAGCGCGAGGCGAAGCCGGGCTTGCCGCGCCTCCGCCCTGGATCGAAACCCGTCTCCTGCGAGGGCCCATGGAGACTCGAGTGCGCGAGGCTTCCTTCTCCGGGCGAGCGGATGTCGCCTCGGAAAGGATGGGTACGAGCGGGTTCTGACGGCGGCTGGCGAGAGCAGCGACTGACCCTCGGCGCCACGGGCAGCGTGTCCTCCGCGCCCCGCGGAACTCGTGGACGCAGCGGCCGACTCGACGAGCTCGAGGTCGGTGTTCCTCGGCCGCCGCAGGACGTTGATCTCGCGCAGACTCCGCTCTCGGCCTCGCCGACGCTCGTGGCAGGGGCGCTCTTTCAAGGAATCAGCGCGCTCGGCGATGGACGTGGCGAGGTCAGGGCGTCCGCGCTGCGCAGCCGATAGCGAGCACGAAGCGCCACGCTTGCTAGACAAGCGGGTCCGTGACGCTGACCAGGGCGAGAGCGTCGAAGAAGCCCTGGAACGGAGCGAGCTTGGCCGACATACCTAGCTGCACCTGAACATACGCGTAGGTGTATGATTGAGTGCATGAGAACGAACCTCGTGCTGAATGACGAGCTTGTGGGCGAGGCCATGAGGCTTTCGGCCGGGCGCTCGAAACGGGCCGTCATCGAGGAAGCTCTCCGGACCTACGTTGCGGCCAAGCGCGCCGAGAGGGCGCGCGAGGGCTACCGCGAGCGGCTGCAGCGGGTCGCCGAGCGGTTGCGCGGGCTCAAGCTGGGCGAGAAGCCCAGCGACGTGCTGCGCGCCGATCGGGATCGCCGTTGAGCACGCTGGTCCTCGACACCAGCGTCGCAGCCGCCTGGTACCTGCCCGAGGACTTCGCTCCCGAAGCGCGCAGCTATCGCGACCGTCTGCTGGCCGGCAAGCTTCGGCTGGTCGTGCCTTCGCTCCACTACTGGGAGCTGGGCAACGTGTTGCGGACCTACGTGCGTCGCGATGAGCTCGAGCCGGACCTGGCCGGCGAGATCTTCGACCTGCACCTGGACGCCCCGCTCGAGGTGGCCGAGCCGGATCGTCGGCGTGTGCTCGCCACGGCCATCGAGTACGAAGCCACCGTGTACGACGCGGTCTACATCGCCCTGGCCCTGGAGCACGATCTGCCGCTCCTGACCGCCGAGCGCACGACGCAGCCCTGGGTGGTGCGCCTGGGCGAGCGCGCCCGCAACGTGCGGCGCGCAGGCAGGCCGCGAGACGAGGAATAGCGCCTCGAGCGGCTGAGGGGAGGATCCCGGAAAGGCGCCGCTTCGGGTAGGCATTTCGGGCATGCTCGTGGGTTTACGCCAAGGCGTTCGCCGGCTCGCACCGGCCGCCGCCGTCCTCGGCGGCGGCCTTCCGCGACGCCATCCTCGAGAAGCTCGGGCTGGGGCTGACGGTGCAACGGGTCTGGCAGGACCTCAGGAGGAGTACGGCGACGCCCACAGCTACGAGTCGGTGAAGCGCTGCGTGCGGAAGCTGGCCGGCCCGACGTGTGGACGCTCGCCGGGAGTGATGCACACGATCCCTGGCGACTGAAGCGCAGGTGGATTTCCTCCAGGCCGAGGAGTGGACGAACCGCATCGGTTACCTGCCGCTCGGGGCCATTCGGCCGTGGCGACCCCCCGTGCGGGTTACCATGCCGGCGGACGTGAGCATCTACGCGACCCTCTGGCATCTGAGGTTCCCCGCCGAGGGCGACGCCCACACCGGGTGCGGATGGGTGGACGTCCTGGCCCAGGCCGTGCCGGGCCACATCGGAAGCTCGACGCAGCGGGCATGGATACGAGAAGGGGGATCCCTTCGCGGACTTCCTTCCGCCCGCGATCGAGTGTTCGCTCGACGACATGAACCCGCCTCACCGGGCGGTGGTCTTCGTCCGAGCCGACACTCTCAAGGTCGGCCAGCAGTACGTCGATCCGCTGTTGGTGCTCTCGGGCTCCGAGTACGCGAAGATCACCTTCGCGGACCTTCATGAGCGCATCTGCGACGCGCTCCGGGGGGACAGGCCGCGGCACCTGATGGAGGTCTGGGGACCGAAGGGCGTGCGCGTGATGTTCGAGGACGGCAGCGCGCGGGCCATGACGGTGGACGACCTGAAGGATCGGCGTGGCTGATTGCGCCAGAGCCGACGTCCTTTGTGTTCGCGCGTGAGCGGCTGCTTGATCACTAGTAACGCGTGGCGTTAGTATGGGCCGGTGATCCAGAGCTTCCGGGACAAGGAGACCGGAAAGCTCTTCCGCCGCGAAAGGAGCAAGGCGATCGGGCCTGACCTGCAGCGGATCGCGCTGCGGAAGCTGACCCAATTGGATGCTGCCGTGAAGCTTGAAGACCTGAGAGTCCCACCGGGGAACCGACTGGAGGCGCTGTCCGGGGACCGGGCGGGCCAGCACAGCATTCGGGTGAACGACCAGTGGCGGGTCTGTTTCGTGTGGAAGGATGGTCATGCGCATGAGGTCGAGATCGTCGACTACCACTAGGCGGGCACGTCCGCGCAAGGTACAGGCGCCCATTCATCCGGGCGAGGTCCTCGCGGAGGACTTCCTGAAGCCGATGGGCCTGACGCAGTATCGGCTCGCGAAGGGGACCCGTGTCCCGCCCCGTCGGATCAACGAGATCGTTCACGGCCTTCGCTCGATCACAGCCGACACCGCGCTGCGGCTGGCGCGCTTCTTCGGAACCTCCGAACAGTTCTGGCTGAACCTCCAGGCGCGCTATGACCTGGAAAAGGAGCGGGATCGTCTTGGGCGGAGCCTGGTCAGGGACGTCGAAGTCTGGAAGGGCGGCCTGGCTCGCGGTGCGTGAGGGTGCGCCAGCAGCGGTCATAGCCGGCGCCAGCAGCGGTCATAGTCGACGCGAGCGCTCCATCCTCCTTGCGGGTGGGCGATTCGGCGCGTACGATCAGAGCGATGCTCGAGTGGGAAGCCTGCCCTGTGGTGGAGCGTCTACCGGGGAAAGTCAGCGGCGAGTGGCTGTTCAAAGGCACGCGCGTACCCGTCAGGGCTTTGTTCGAGAATCTGGAAGCCGGCGCGCGCGTGGATGATTTCCTGGAGTGGTTTCCCGGAGTGACCCGCGAACAGGTGGGACTCGTTCTGCGTCACGCCGAGCGTAGCCTGACCCTCGCTTAGGAAGCGAGGCGCAGGTGGCCAGGCCGGCTTGAGGGTCCTGTTCGACCAGGGGACGCCGGTTCCGCTGCGCCATGCGCTGAGCAAGCACACCGTTGCGACGGCTTACGAACAAGGTTGGTCGAAACTTGACAACGGCCTCCTCCTCAAGGAGGCGGAGGGCGCCTTCGACGCGTTCGTCACCACCGACAAGAACCTGCAACATCAGCGCAACCTGACGGGCCGCCGGCTCGCGATCCTTGTACTGCCCACCACGAGCTGGCCCGAGATCCGTCAACACCAAGACGAGGTGGCCGCCGCGGTCGACGTGCTCCGCCCCGGCGACTTCGTGGAGCTCGAGTTCCGTTAAGTGTGCGGCCTGGCCGGGGTCCTGAACCTCCAGGGAGGCTCGCTCCCTGATCAGCGCAGCCTCGAGGCGGTCGCCGAGGCGCTCCGCCACCGCGGGCCAGACGCCAAGGGCGTGTTCGTGGACGACGGTGGTGCTCCCGCGGTGGCGCTCGTCCACCGGCGGCTGAGCATCATCGACCTCTCCCACGTGGCCGACCAGCCGCTCGGGAACGAGGACGGCTCGGTGCAGGTCGCCCTGAACGGCGAGATCTACAACTTCCGGGAGCTGCGGGCGGAGCTTTCCCCGCTGCACACGTTCCGCTCGCAGGGCGACAGCGAGGTGATCGCGCATCTCTACGAAGACCGCGGCCTGGACGCGATTCCGGCCCTCGACGGGATGTTCGCGGTCGTGATCTGGGACGCGCGGGAGCGGCGGCTCGTCCTCGCGCGCGACCCCTTCGGGAAGAAGCCCTTCTACTACTGGAGCGACGGGCGCCGGCTGGTGTTCGCGTCGGAGATCAAGGCGCTTCTCGCCGCCGGCGTGCCGGCCGAGATGAACGAAGCGGCGCTCGGGGAGTACCTGGCGTTCGGGTACGTGCCGACGCCCGACACTCTCTTCCGCGGCATCCGCAAGCTGCCGCCCGCCTCGGTCCTGGTGGCGGACGCGGCTGGCGTTCACGAGCCCCGGGCGTACTGGGACCTGAGCTTCCCCGCGGCCGGCGAGACGCGGCCGGTCGGCCTGGACGAGGCGAAGGAACGCGTCCTCGAGCTGCTCACGGCCGCGGTGCGGAGGCGGCTCATCGCCGACGTGCCGCTGGGCCTGCTGCTCTCGGGTGGTGTGGATTCGGGCGCCGTGGCGGCCCTGATGGCGCGCCTCGCGCCGGGGAAGCTGAAGACCTTCACGGTCGGGTTCGAGGGCGCCCTGGCCTACGACGAGCGCGAGCCCGCAGCGCGCGTCGCCCGACACGTCGGCAGCGAGCACCACGCGTCAGTCGTGGAGGCGCATGCCGCAGGGCTCGTGGAGACGCTCCTCCATCACCACGACGAGCCGTTCGGCGACTCGTCGGCGCTGCCCACGTACCTCGTCGCGCGCGAGGCGCGCCGGCACGTGACGGTGGCGATCAACGGCGACGGTGGTGACGAGACATTCGCGGGGTACGAGCGCTTCCACGCGGCGGTGCTCGCCGACCGCATCCCGCGCCCGATGCGGGGCGCGCTGCGTGCCGCGGCGCGGCTGCTGCCGGAGGGCGCCGACTACCTCGGCACGCTGCGGCGCATCCGGCGCTTCACCGACAAGGCCACGCGTCCCTTCGACGAGCGGATCTTCGGCTGGACGAGCTTCTTCGACCTGCCCGAGATCGCCGCGCTGGACGCCGACGCGGTCTTCGATCCGGAACGCGTCCTGGGCTCCTACCGGCGTGCGCTGGCGCGCTGCGCCTCCGCCTCGCCGCTGTCGCGGCTGCTCTACCTGAACGCGCGCACGTACCTGCTGGACGACCTGCTCCCGAAGATGGACCGGATGACGATGGCCCACGCCCTCGAGGCGCGCAGCCCGTTCCTCGACCGCGCGCTCGTGGAGTACGTCGCGAGCCTGCCCGACGGCCTGAAGCGCCGTGGGGCCCGCGGCAAGGTCGTGCTCCGGGCGGCGATCGCCGACCTCGTGCCCGGGGAGATCCTGGAGCGGCCCAAGCACGGCTTCGGCGTGCCGCTCGGCGCGTGGTTCCGCGGCGAGCTGCGGCCGATGGTCGAGGACACGCTGCTCTCGCAGCCGCGGCTCGGACGGCGGCTCAAGCTGGACCACATCCGCCGCATGTTCGCCGACCACCTGGCCGGCCGAGTGGACCGCGGCCATCAGCTCTGGACGCTGCTCACGCTGGAGCTGTGGCTGCGGAAGCACGGCTTCGAGTGAGAGCGCGTGTCGGCGGGCTCTCGGTCTGTTACGCTCAGCCCGTGCTGAGCTTTACGCCTTCGGAACGTTTGACCGACCCCCAAGGCCGGCCCTACTTTCTGTGGGATTGCGACCTGACTTTGGCTCAATTCCAGATGGGCCTTCAGGACGCCGACCCGGACGTGAGGGCCTACCTTGTCGGCAAGCTGATGCGACAGGCGAAGCCGGACGACGTCTTCCTCTTCGTGCGGCCACGCATGATTCGCGAGCTTTGGCCCCGGTTGCGACCCTACCTCGGCAAGACTCGGGAGTTCTGGACGTGGCTCTTCGAGACCCCGCGGTGGACGTTGACCGGTGGCGGCGCGCTCGCCGGCGTTCACCTCGGACATCGTGAAACCAGGGACCTCGACCTGTTCTGGAGGAATCGTGCCGAGCTTGGCCCACTCGTCCCCGCCGCAGTGGGCGCCCTCAGGGCTGACGGGATCGAGACGCATGTGCTACGGACGTCGCCGGCGTTCGGTGAGTTGCGCGCCTCGGTTGGAGATGAGGCATGCATCGTCGATCTGGTCGCTGAGCCTTTCGGATCGATCGAACCGCCCGATGAGGCCGTCATCGACGGCGCTGCGATCGCTGTCGACAGCCGACGCGAGATCCTCGCCAGCAAGCTGGCTGCACTGCTGGAGCGCTCGGAGGTCCGTGATCTCGTGGATGTCAGGGCGCTGCTCGACGCCGGGGGCGACTTGGAAGCGGGTCTCCGCGACGCGCCGAGGAAGGACGCGGGTTTCTCGCCTTTGACGTTGGCGTGGGTGTTGAAGGGATTCGATGTTGTTGCCGCCGCTCGCGCGCTCGGCTGGTCCCAAGACGAAGCCCGCGGGCTCGCCGCCTTTCGGGTGTGGCTGATTGAACGGCTGACGGCCGCCGCGGCGCCCGATCCGGACTAGGCTTCCGCCGTTCTGCGCCCGGCAGTCGCCCCAGCTGACGGTCTAAGGTCCCGAGTGGCAGGTGGCCCGCCTGGCGGGCCACTTCGAGCACGAGGCAGTCCGAGAAGGTCACTGCGGGCTTCCTGCGAAACTGCCGCAGCGCCGCAGCGACGACGTCGGCGTCCTCCACGCTCAGGTTCTTGTGGGAGAGCAGGATCTCGACGGCGTTCGAGACCGCGCGTGCGCCGAGGCCGTAGACCGACGTCAGGACCCACACGGCCTCGACCAGAACCAAGTGAGAGACCCACGCCCCCGGCTCGACGAAGGCCTCGGCCGCAGCCACCTGCGCTGCGTCGTCTCGGGTCGCCAGTCGGACGAGCAGCTTGGTGTCAACGGCGCGCATGGCGCCGCCTCATGTAACGCCTGACACCCTCCTTGAGCGCCCCGAGGGTCCGCGGCCGCGGCGGCTCCTTGAACAGCGCGCGGTGCAGGTCCTCGGAGGTGAAGCCACCGAGCCGGCTGACGACGATCTTCGAGCCCACCTCGTTCCATTCGAGGATGGACCCCGGTCCGACGCCCAGCCTGCGACGGACCTCAGCGGGGACGGAGATCTGCCCCTGTGCGGTCAGCTTCGACTGGGCAAGCGCCATCTTGCCGGTCAGAGTACCACGGTAATGGCCACGGGAGGGCGGCCGGGTCGTCAGCCGCTCGCGACCGGCAGCGTGAAGGGCTCCCCTCGTGGCCCAGGTCGCGCTCGGAGCGCCTCGGCGCTGGGGGGCGCGAAGCTCGCGAGGAAGCGCAGGTACTCGTCCGCGGTCATGGGCGGGAGCCGGCGCAGGCGGTGCAGGGCTTCGACGTCCTCGGCGGTCGTCGGCAAATCGCGGTCGAGGTCGAGTTCAGCCATCGCCTTTCAACTGATCGTACTGCGCGACCAGCCCGGCGCGCTCGAAGTAACCCTTGACCTCGTCCTGGTCGATGCCCGGCAGGCGGAGCAGCGCCTCCACGTCCGCGAGGTCGCGCAACTCCCGGCGCGGGTCGTTCTTGACGGCGTGCACCTTCATGGCCACCAGGTGCTCGGGTCGCGGCACGGGCCAGCGTCGGTCGCCGAACGCCACGCCTTCCCGCGCGCCCGCGAACAGAGCGCGGCTCGTCTCGCCGTCGACGTAGATGACGTCGACCCGGCCGAGATCGGCATCGCCATGCAGGTGATTCGAGTAGCCCGCGGACCGATGCAGCGTCTCGTAGCCGAGGGACTCGAGGAAGCCGACGAGAGGGCCTTGCGCTGCCGCGTCCGTGACGACGTCGAGGTCCTGCGTGGCCCGAGTGATGCCGTAGGCGTGGAGAGCCAGGGCGCCTGCGACCGCGTGGTGGTAGCCCTTCCGCTGGAGGAAGTCGCCGACGGCGTTCAGTACCCGCGCGAAGTCCACGCCGCGTCCTCGGTCGGATTATACGGGGCGGCGCCCGCGCGCTCCCCGACGGACTGGCTTGGGGGGTGCGCCCTGGAGCGCCTCGCGCTTCATCCGCGGGTCCTTCAGCCAGGTCTCCAGTCGGTCTGCGGCGCGGTAGGCCGTGGCCAGCTCGCGCGCCCGACCGAGGTGCTCCGGGTGCTGCAGGACGAGGGCGGCGACGTCCATGAGGTCCTTCGGCCCGCCAGCGCGCAGCTTGAGGCGGATCAGCCCGGCGAGATCGACGACGAGGAGGCGGGCTCCCCGGTCCAGCGGAATCTCGATGGCCCGCTCCCAATCGAGCGCCACCAGCGGCGGCATGACGTCGACCCGCGCTCCGTCCACCGTGGCGAGGATGCACGGGAAATCGCCCTCCAGGACGTCGCCCCGCCGCAGCTCCGCGGCGATCCCGTGACCCTTGAGCAGCGCGGAGGCCTCCGCAAGCGGCAGCCGGGTGACGAAGTCGACGTCGGTGGTGGCGCGGACGTACCCGTGCGCGGCCACGGCCAGCCCGCCGACCAGAAGGCAATTGCCCTCGCCGAGCGAGCGCGCCACGCGCAGGGCGGCACGCTCCAGCTTCGACCGTCTCACGCGCCGCCCCGCCGAGCCCGCCGCTGCAGGCTCGCCACGAACGCGCTGGCATCGCCCGCTTCGCGCAGACGGTCCCGCATGGCACGGACCTCGGCGCCGGAAGACCTCGCGTCGTTGCGCAGCACGAGAGGCCGCAGGGCCTCCGTGATGGCCTCGACCCGGGCGACGCCCCGAGCGGTCAGCTCGTAGTAGGCGCGCGCCCGCGCGCCGCGCCGCCGCCCCGGAACGACGGTCCAGCGTCGCACATGGCCGGCGCGGCGGAGCCGATCGAGGGCCCGGTGCACTGAAGACGACGCGACGGGCGCTCCCGCCATGGCCTCCGCGCGGCGGGTCAGCTCCAGGCCGTAGCCGGGCCCCTCGCGCAGCGCGAGCAGCAGGATGCCGACCGTCGTCAGCGGCGAATCGCTCACCCGACGATTATTCTCCGCTATGGAAACTAATTCAAGCGCTTCCCCCGCGGACGCCGCCGCGCTATCGTGGCCGTGCCTTGCCCTCGTCGAGCGTCCAGCACGCCTTCACCGTGGACCTGGAGGACTGGTACCAGGGCATCCCGATCCCTGACGAGGCGAGGAAGCGCGCGGAGCGGCGGCTGGAGCGCGGGCTGCGGGTCCTGCTCGACCTCCTCGCGCGCCACGGCGCCCGGGCCACCTTCTTCGTCCTCGGCCCGGTGGCGGAGGAGCACGCCGCGCTGCTCCGGGAGATCGCCGCGGCGGGCCACGAGATCGGCTGTCACGGCTGGTCCCACGACCTGCTCTACACCATGACGCCGGAGCGGCTGCGGGACGAGACGCGGCGCGCCCTGGACGCGATCGGCGCGCGGACGGGACGTCCGGTGACGGCCTACCGCGCGGCCTACTTCTCCGTCACGCGGAAGTCGTTCTGGGCCCTCGAGGAGCTGGCCGGCCTCGGAATTCGATACGACTCCTCGATCTTCCCGGTCAAGAACTGGCGCTACGGGATCGAGGACTTCGATCCGCGGCCGCAGGCCATCGACACGCCGAAGGGCCGCATCTTCGAGCTGCCGATCTCGGTGCGCCGCGTGCTCGGCCGGAACCTGCCGGTCTCCGGCGGCGCCTATTTCCGGATCTACCCCTATGCCCTCACCCGGTCCAACTTCCGGGCGGCCGAGCGGGAGGAGCGTCCCGTGGTGTTCTACCTGCATCCGTGGGAGCTCGACCCGGACCATCCGCGCGTGTCGTTCGACTGGAAGGCGCGGGCCACGCACTACGTCAATCTCCGCTCGACCGAGCCGAAGCTGAAGCGCCTGCTCGCGGAGTTCCGCTTCGGCTCGCTCGGGGAAGTGCTCGAAGGCGCCCTGGGCTGAGGGACTATCAGTAGTGGTAGCGCGCCTGAAGGAAGTCGATTCGGTCGTCTCGCACCAGATAGACGACTCGATGCTCCTGTGTCAGGCGGCGCGACCAGGCTCCCCCGGCGATGTACTTCAAGGGCTCCGGCTTGCCGATGCCCACGAAGGGGTCGCGCAGGATCGCTTCGACGAGATCCAGCGCCCGCAGCGCGATGCGTCGATCGATCTCGATCCAGTAGCGCAGGTCCGCGAGGAACTCGGTCTGGAAGACGGCGTCTCGGCGGCGACCAGGTTTCGGGTTACTTCTCAAGCCCGAGCTCGCGCCGCAGGCTCGCCGCCGAGGCCTTCCGGCCGCGGCGATCGAGAGCGCGGCGCAGGGCGGAGAGAAGCCGCTGAGCGTTACGCGGGGATCGCAGCAGGTGCGCTGTCTCGAGCAGGCTGGAGAGCTCGTCAGCGGCGACGAGCGCGGCCTTGGGCCGGCCCCGTCGGCCGATCAGGACGACTTCGCGGTCATCCGTCACTCGATCCAGCAGCCGCGCCAGCCCCTGGCGTGCGGCGGTGTACGTGGTTTCGATGGCCATTCGACGATCCTCATCCTGTACAGTAACACAGTACAATAGACGCTGGCCGACGTCATGAACTCCCGCGAGCTCGTCCGCAGCTACTTCGACCGCGAGGCGGAGCGCTTCGACGCGATCTACGTCGAGAGGAAGCCGCTCGGCCAGCGCCTCCTGGACCGGTTGTTCCGCGGCGTCGTCTTGGAGCGCTACCGGATCATCTGCGCCCTGGCGCCGCTGCCCGGGCCCTTCACGGTCCTCGACGTCGGCTGCGGCGGCGGGCGCTACGCGCTGGCCCTGGCCCGGGCCGGCGCCCGCGAGGTGGTCGGTGTGGACGTGTCGGAAGCAATGATCGTCCTGGCCAGGCGGGCCGCGGAGGAAGCCGGCGTCGCCGGCCGCTGCGCGTTCGCCGTGTCGTCCTTCCAGGACTTCCACCCGGGGAAGAGCTTCGACGTCGTGGTGGCGACCGGCTACTTCGACTACCTGGCCGAGCCGGGCGCCGACCTCGCGAAGATGGCGAAGCTGTGCGCGGGGCGGATCTACGCGACCTTCCCGAAGCGCTTCGAGCTGCGAGTGCCGACGCGCAAGCTGCGCTTCTGGCTCGCCGGCGGCTTCGTACGCTTCTACTCGCGCGTCGAGGTCGTCCGGCTCTTCGACGCGGCGGGGATCGCGCCGGAGCGGGTGGCCCTCGTCGACCTGGGCCGGGACTATCTCGCCGTCGCCCGCGTGGCGTGAGCACCGAGCGACCGGTCCGGATCCTCCACGTCATCACGCGTCTCATTCTCGGCGGGGCGCAGGAGAACACGCTGCTGACGGTGATCGGGCAGCAGAGCGAGCCGCGCTACCGCGTGACGCTCCTCTCGGGCATCGACGAGGGCCCGGAGGGGAACCTCCACGAGCGGGCGCGTGCAGCGGGCGTCGATCTCATCCTCGAGCCGACCCTCGTGCGTCCTATCCAACCACTGACCGACCTGCGCTGCCTCGTTCGCCTCTGGCGCTTCATGCGCCGCGGGCGCTACGACATCGTCCACACCCACTCGTCCAAGGCCGGGATCCTGGGCCGGGTCGCGGCGCGCCTGGCCGGAGTGCCGATCGTCGTCCACACCTTGCACAGCCTCGTCTTCCACGAGTACCAGCAGGCGTGGAAGAACCGGCTCTACATCGCGCTCAAGCGCCTGTGCGCGCCCCTGACCGACGCACTCATCAGCGTCAACGACAAGACGACAGAGGGCGCCCTGGCCGCGGGCATCGGCCGGCCCGAGCAGTACCTGACCATCTTCAGCGGCATGGAGCTCGAGCCGTTCCTCGCGGTGCGCGACGCGCTCCCGGTCGCGGAGGCGAAGCGGCGCCTCGGCATCCCGCAGGACGCGCCGGTCGTGGGGAAGATCGCTCGCCTCTTCCCGCTGAAGGGCCACGAGCAGTTCTTCGAGGCGGCCGAGCGGATCGCGGCCGCGGAGCCCCGCGCGTTCTTCCTGCTCGTGGGCAACGGAACGCTGCGCGAGGAGCTGGAGCAGCGCGCGCAACGCCTCGGCATTGCGCCACGCACGGTCTTCGCGGGCCTCGTGCCGCCGGAGCAGGTGCCGGCCTGCATCCAGGCCATGGACGTGGTCGTCCACGCGTCCCTGCGCGAGGGCATCGCCCGCGTGATTCCCCAGGCCGGCGCGGTGGGGAAGCCGGTCGTGGCCTTCGCCATGGACGGCGCACCCGAGGTGATCCGGGACGGCGTCTCGGGGTGCCTCGTGCCCCCTCGCGACGCCGCGGCCCTGGCCGAGCGGACGCTGGCGCTGCTCGGCGACCCCGCGCGGCGGCGTGCGATGGGCGAAGCCGGCCGGGAGTTCGCCGCGGAGCACTTCCGCGTGGAGACGATGGTCGAGCGCATCGACGCGGTGTACGAGAAGCTGCTGGTATCTCGGCGCCGCGCTTGACCAGGGCGTGCGTGTGTGGGATCGTGTGTGGCGGGGAAGCGTGCCGACCAACCTGAACATCGACGACGCGCTGCTGAACGAGGCCCTCAAGGTCGGCGGCCATCGCACCAAGCGCGACACCGTCAACGAGGCCCTCCAGGAGTACATCCAGCGGCGCCGGCGCCTGGAGCTGGCGAAGCTCTTCGGGAAGGTCGATTTCCGGGCCGACTGGGACTACAAGCGGGACCGCCGCGCCCGGTGATCCTCCTCGACACCTCGGTGCTGTCGGCGGTCTTGCGTCGGCGCAAGCAAGGCGCGGCCGAAGCTCGCCTCGCGAGCAGCCTCCAGGGCCTCCTGAACACCGGACAGAAAGTGAGCGTCCCCGGCCTCGTGGTCCAGGAGCTGCTCTCCGGCATCCGCGAGGAGGCCGTGGTTCAGAGGCTCAAGGCCATCCTGCTCAGGGGGTATCCCGTGGTCACCGCCGGTCTCGGGGACCACCTGCTCGCGGCGGACGTGGCCAACCAGTGCCGGCGGCGGGGGGTCACGACGTCCTCGGGCGACGCGCTGATCGCGGCCCTCGCCATCAACCGGCGCGCCACCTTGTTCGCCGTCGACGGCGACTTCGAGGGCATCGCCAGGTGCGCGCCCCTCAAGCTCCTGGAGACGTGATCCTGCGCGTCGGGGTCCTGCTCGTGTTGCTGGCTGCTCATCCCGTGCACGCCCAGGAGGCTCCGCCCGTCCCGCCGACGCAGTCGGAAGCGCCCGCGGCCGAGGAGCGACCCGGGCGCTTCCGCGTCGGGCCCTTCTACTTGACGCCGTACATCCACATCGGGACGCTGGGCTACGACAGCAACGCGCTGTACTCGGCCAGCAACCCCGAGGGCGACTTCACGGCCAGCGGCGGTCCGGGCCTCGAGATCGTGCTGCCGATCCGTCGCGTGTCGCGCTTCACCCTCGACGGAGCGCTCGACTACCTCTACTACGCGGAGCACGACGCGGAGCGGCGGCTCAACGGCTACGCCTCGGCGCGGCTCGACTTCGACGCCCGGCGGGACGCCCTGCCCGACGAGTACCGCCCGCCGAAGAGCGCGTTCCTCGAAGCGACGTACGACCGGACCAGCGAGCGCCCCAACCTCGAGGTGGACGAGCGCGTCCCGCGGACGATCAGGGCCGCTCGCGCCGGCCTGTCGCGCCCTCTCTTCGGCCGCATGGGCATCGACCTGGGCGGCGCGCTCGAGCGCCACGAGGTGGACGAGCCGACGGAGTTCGTCGGCAACGACCTGCAGCGCACGATGACCGGAGACCGCTACCTCGCCGACGCCGGGTTGCGCTACTCGGTGACGATCAAGACCTCGCTCGCCGTGCGAGGCGGCTACCAGGCCGACCGCTTCGACCTCGACCCGGCGCGCGACGGCGACTTCTGGACGCTGCTCGGCGGCCTCGAGACCGATGCGAGCGCCCTGATCGCGGGCCACGCCTTGTTCGGCACGAGGCGCTTCGTGCCCAGGAGCGGCGCGCCCAGCCTCGACGAGCCGGAGATCGACGTGGACGCGATGTGGAACGTGACCTCGCGGACGCGCCTGGGCGGAGCCTACAAGCGGTCGCTCGGCTACACGGCGTTCGTCGTGGAGGAAGGGGCGCCCACGCAGCGGACCTGGTGGGCCGAGGCGCGCGCCGAGAAGGACCTCGGTGAGCGCTTCGATCTGAGGGCGTCCCTGCGGCGCACGCGGCTCGCGACGCAGAGCGAGGTCACGGTCGAGTCCGAGGACGGCTCGTCCACCACGGCGCAGCGCGACGACAGGACCGACGAGGCCTATTTGAGCTTCGGTTATCGCTTCCGCTCGCGCCTGCGCATCAGCATCGACGCGCGCTACCTGGAGCGCAGCTCGAACTTCGACGACTTTGGAATCGATGGCCTGCTCGTGGGCTTCGCGGTCGAGTTCGAGCCCGGCAGCCCGCGGGGGCTGGCGCGGCGTTGACACCCGCCGCGCCTCTCAACAGAATCAAGAGTTCATGGCACGGATGACGCCGCTGCTGGGTGGGCTGTTGCTTGCGGCCTGGGCAGCCGCACAGGACAGCTACGAGATCGGCCCGCGCGACGTGATCCACCTGGTGGTGCTCGGCCAGGACAGCCTGACCGGCGACTTCGCAGTGGACCCCGACGGCATGCTGACGTTGCCCGTCCTCGGAAAGGTCAAGGCCGCCGACCTGACGCCCCAGGAGCTGGAGCGCAAGCTCACCACACTGCTGGCCGACGGCTACCTCAAGCGTCCCCAGGTGTCGCTCTCCATGAAGGAGTACCACAGCCAGCGCGTTTTCGTGACGGGCGAGGTGCAGCGTCCCGGGCCGTATCCGTTGAAGGCGGACCGGACGCTCCTCGCGCTCCTGGGCGATCTCGGAGGGCCCGGCCCCAACGCCGGCCACGAGGTCGTGATCTACCGGCCCGCCGCCCCCTCCGAGGCCGGTCCCGCGAACCTTCCCGTGGAGATCCCCACCGACGCCGAGGCGCCCGTCACGCCGTCGGGCGCTGCCGCCGAGACGATCCGCGTCAGCCTGAAGCGCCTCCAGGCCGGCGAGCTGGACCAGAACGTCGAGCTTCGCGCAGGCGACACCGTCTACTTCCCGCCCGCGCGCCAGGTCTACGTCTCGGGGCAGGTGGCCCGCCCCGGCCCCTACAAGTTCCAGGAGGGCATGACCGTGCTCCAGGTCCTGACCCTCGCCGGCGGCGTCTCCCCTCGGGGCGCCGCGGGCCGCACCAAGATCGTGCGGACGGTGAAGGAGGACGGCGAGGAGAAGCGCAAGGAGCTGAAGGCGAAGATGGAGGACCTCGTCGAGCCCGACGACAGCATCGTCGTCCCGGAAAGGTTCTTCTAGCCGCTAGGTTCCCCTTGCCCCAGGCGCTACAATGGCTTGGGCTTCCCTCCATGAACACCGGACGTCGATGAACGACCTGTTCCTCCAGGAGCTGCGTCGCTACCTGGCCGCGATCCACAAGCGTCGCTATCTGGTGGGAATCTGCGTCGCCCTCGGCTGGCTCGCCGCCCTGATCAACAACTACGCCACGCGCCCGCTGTACCAGGCGACCGCACAGATCCTGATCGACCAGGACATCCCGAACGTGCTGCCGACCAAGGAGCTGGTCGAGGCCATGCAGGGCAGCGCCGACTACTACCAGACCCAGTTCGAGCTGCTGCGGGGTCGGACGCTGGCCGAGCGCGTCGTCGAGAAG
>DASSJI010000010.1:0-8626 GCA_035691285.1 Vicinamibacteria bacterium
CTGCAGCGTCGCCTCGCCGAGCTGGCGGCCGATCGGGTCGAGCTGCCCATGACGATCGCGGGTGCCCGACGGATGGGCGGCGGCGCCCCCATCGACGTCGTCCAACCGCACAAGCACCGTCACGTGCTCGGCGTCACCCACAACGCGACCAACGAGGATGCCGCCGAGGCGGTCGCGGCCGCCAAGCGGGCGAGTTCGGCCTGGCGCGCGCTGCCGTACGAGGAGCGGGCCGCGATCTTCCTGCGGGCGGCCGACCTGTTGGCCGGTCCGTGGCGCGACACCCTCAACGCCGCCACCATGCTCGGCCAGTCCAAGACCGCCTACCAGGCGGAGATCGACTCGGCCTGCGAGCTGATCGATTTCTGGCGCTTCAACCCCTTCTACGCACAAGGGCTGTACGACGAGCAGCCGCTCTCGAACGGCGCGATGTGGAACCAGCTCGACTACCGGCCGCTCGAGGGCTTCGTGTACGCGATCACGCCGTTCAACTTCACGGCCATCGGCGGAAACCTCCCGACGAGCCCCGCGCTCATGGGCGACGTCGTGATCTGGAAGCCGGCCGCCACGGCCATCGTCTCGGCCCACTACGTCCTGAAGCTGCTCGAGGAGGCCGGCCTGCCGCCCGGCGTCGTCAACCTGGTCGCCGGCGACTCGGCCATGATCTCCGAGACGCTCCTCTCCCATCCTGAGCTGGCGGGCGTGCACTTCACCGGCTCGACCGCGGTCTTCAACGGCTTCTGGCGGACCATCGGCCAGAACATCGACCGCTACCGCGGCTACCCGCGCATCGTGGGGGAGACCGGGGGCAAGGACTTCATCGTGGCCCACGCCTCCGCCGATGCCGAAGCCCTGGCCGTGGCGATCGCCCGCGGCGGCTACGAGTACCAGGGCCAGAAGTGCTCGGCCGCCAGCCGGGTGTACGTGCCGCGCTCGCTCTGGGAGGGCGTCCGCGACCGGACGACGGCCATGATCGCGGACATCCGCGTCGGCGACGTCCGCGACTTCCGCAACTTCATGGGAGCCGTGATCGACCGGAAGGCTTTCGACAAGATCGGCGACTACATCGGCGAGGCGCGGCGGAGCGCGAGGATCGTCGCCGGCGGGGGAGCCAAGGGGGACGCCGGCTACTACATCGAGCCGACCCTCGTCGAGACGACCGACCCTGGCTATCGGCTGCTCCAGGAGGAGATCTTCGGTCCCGTCGTCACGGCCTATGTCTACGACGACGCGAAATGGGAGGAGACCCTCGAACTGGTCGATCGCACCTCGCCGTACGCGCTGACAGGCGCGATCTTCTCCCAGGACCGGGGGGCGGCGCGCCAGGCCGCCGCGGCGCTCCGGAACGCGGCGGGGAACTTCTACGTGAACGACAAGCCGACCGGGGCGGTGGTGGGCCAACAGCCCTTCGGAGGCGGCCGCGCGTCCGGGACGAACGACAAGGCCGGCTCCAAACTGAACCTCGTGCGCTGGGTCAGCGCACGGACGATCAAGGAGACCTTCGCCCCGCCCCGGGACTACCGCTACCCGTTCATGGCGGAGGAGTAAGCTGGCCTGCGGTCTTGATTGACATCCGAGCGCTTCCCTGACTATAGTTCCGGTGCCAGGCTCTCGCTAAACCCCTCCCCTGGAGCAAATAATGACGACCAGTGTGCTCGAAAGCGGCCTGAAGACTCGTCGCCCGGCTCGGCCGGCGGCGCTGGCCGGCGTGATTTGGGCCGTCCTCGGCCTTCCGGCCGCCGCGCAGGAATTCGCCACACTCGAGGCCGTCCGGGGCCGGGTGACGGTCATCCGCCTCGGCCAGCCGCAGGACCCCCCGCCGTTTGCACTGCTGGTCGACGACATCGTGGTCACGAAGGAAGGCCGCGCCACGGTGCGCTTTCGCTCCGACGGCAGCGTGCTGCGGATCGGCCCCGACTCGCGCGTCCAGATCAACGAGACGGCAACCGAACGGAAGGTGAGCCTGTTCGTCGGCCGGCTGTGGGCCCACGTCGTGCGCTGGAAGGAGCGGCCGACCCGGTTCGCCACCAGCAGCACGATCGCGGCCGTGCGCGGCACGGAGCTGAGCCTCGGCGTTGCGGTCGACGGAGACGAGACGCAGATTGCGCTCCTGGAAGGAGCGGTAGACGTCGAGACCGACGCCGGCAAGCTCGCGATGCAAGGGGGCCAGACGGCGGTCGGCAAGAAGGGGCAGCCGCCGGTGCGCAGCGTGAAGGTGCGCCCAGTGGACGCCGTGAGCTGGGCGCTCTACTACCCGCCGGTCACCTCCTTCGACCCGCGCACGCTGCCTGAAGGTCCAGCCGCGAGCAAGGTGCGGGAATCCGCCGAGGCCTTGCGCAAGGGCGACCTCGCGGGCGCGATCGCGAGCCTCGAGGGCGTCGACTCGATGGACATCAAGGAAGCGCGCTTCTTCTCGTACCGCGCGTCGTTGCTGCTCGCCGCGGGCAAGGTCGAAGGCGCCTCGAGGGACCTCGAGCAGTCGCTGAAGCTGGTCGCGGTGAACAGCGATGCCCTGGCGCTCCAGGCCGCCATGGCCGTCGCGACCAACGACGTGGACAAGGCGCTCGAGCTGTCCAAGCGAGCGGTCGCGGCCAACTCGAAATCGGCCGCGGCGCACATCGCGCGCTCCTACGCCCTGCAGGCGGGATTCGACCTGGAGGGCGCTCGTTCCACCCTGGAGACGGCGGTGAAGGTCGATCCCCAGGCAGCGCTGGCCTGGGCCCGGCTTGCGGAGATCCGTTCCTCGCAGGGCCACCTGGACGCCGCCCTCGAGGCGGCCCGGCAGGCCGCGGCTCTCGAGGCCGACCTCTCGCGAACCCAGACCGTCCTCGGATACGCGTATCTAACCCAGGTCAAGACGCGCGAGGCCAAGGAGGCCTTTGCCAAGGCGGCTGAGCTCGACAAGGCCGATCCGCTGCCCCGTCTCGGCCTGGGCCTGGCGCGGATCCGGGAGGGCGAGCTGGCGGAAGGGACACGGGAGATCGAGGTCGCCGCCAGCCTGGACCCCGGCCAGTCGATCGTGCGCAGCTACCTCGGCAAGGCCTATTTCGAGGCCAGGCGCGGCCCGCTCGACGCCCGGGAGTACGACGTGGCCAAGCAGCTGGATGCCAAGGATCCGACCCCCTGGCTCTACGACGCGATCGCGAAGCAGACCACGAACCGCCCGGTGGACGCGCTCCGCAGCTTCGAGCAAGCCATCGACCTGAACGACAACCGCGCGGTGTATCGATCCCGGCTGCTGCTCGACTCCGACCTCGCGGCACGCAGCGCGAGCCTTGGACGCATCTACGGGGACCTAGGCTTCCAGAGCCTGGGTCTCGTCGAGGGCTGGAACTCGGTGGCGGCCGACCCCGGCGACCACTCCGGCCACCGCCTGCTGGCCGACAACTACGCCGCGCTCCCTCGCCACGAGATCGCCCGCGTGAGCGAGTTGTTCCAGTCCCAGATGTTGCAGCCCCTCAACACGACCCCTATCCAGCCACGGCTTGGCGAGAGCAGCCTGCTGCTCATCGCCGGCGGGGGTCCGAGCGCTCTGGCCTTCAACGAGTTCAACCCGCTCTTCAACCGCGACCAGATCCGGGCGCAGGCCACCTTCCTGGCCGGCGAGCAGAGCACGTACACGGGCGAGGGGATCATCTCGGGCATCTACAAGAAGCTCTCGTTCAGCGCCGGCTACAGCGGCTTTCAGACCGACGGCTGGCGGGAGAACGGCGACCAGGACGACAAGATCGCGAACGCGTTCGTCCAGGCCGAGCTCAGCCCGTCCACCAGCGTGCAGGCCGAGTATCGCTACCGCGACACCGAGACGGGCGATCTGCGCATGCGCTTCTTCGCGGACGACTTCTTCCCGGGAGAGCGGAGGAAGACCGAGCGGAACACCCTGCGGGGCGGCCTGCGCCACGCCTTCGCGCCCGGGTCCACCCTCCTGGCGTCGGTCATGTACCAGGACCTGGAGGCGACGCGCGCGGACGATCAGCCACCATTCCCCGAGATCTTCAGCGGCGACGCCGAGGCCCAGGATGCCTTGGGCGTCGAAGCGCAGTACCTGTACCGCTCGCGGCGCGTGGCCCTCACGGCCGGCGCCGGGCTCTTCGACATCGACCATAGCCTCGAAACGACGGTCACGGTCCACCCGGACTTCATCCCGCCTCCCGACAACACGTTCGTGATCCCAGTCGATTTGAGCTTGAAGCACACGGACTTCTACGCATACTCGTACCTGAAGCCCGTCGAGCAATTCACCGCCACGGTTGGCCTCAGCGCCGACCTGCTGCGTGCCGACACCACGGCCGCCGGCGACCGCGACCAGTGGAACCCGAAGTTCGGCCTCACCTGGAAGCCGGCCGCGGGCACCACCGTGCGCGGGGCGGCGTTCCGCTCCCTCAAGAGGACGTTGATCACGGACCAGACCCTCGAGCCGACCCAGGTCGCCGGCTTCAACCAGTTCTACGATGACATCAATGGGACGCGCGCCTGGCGCTACGGCGGCGCCATCGACCAGAAGCTCGGCGACGCCTTCGTGGGCGCCGAGTTCTCGAAGCGCGACCTGGAGATCCCGTTCTTCTCGTTCGACGAGGAGACCGGCGAAGCCTTCAGCGAGCTCGAGGAGGCCAGCGAGCGTCTCGCCCGCGCGTACCTGTACGTGACGCCGCATTCGTGGTTTGCGGTCCGGGCCGAGTACTCGCTCGAGAAGTTCGAGAGCGAGGGCGTCACCGACCTGCCCGTGGAGCTGACCACGCATCGGCTGCCTCTGGCGATCAGCTTCTTCCACCCCGCGGGGCTGAGCGCGTCGGTGACGGCCACCCTCTTCGACCAGGAGGGCGAGTTCGTCAGGATCGGCGGCATCCCCGAGTCCGGGAGCGACGACTTCTGGACCGTGGACGTCGCCTTGAGCTATCGCCTGCCGAAGCGGTACGGCTTCCTCGCGGTCGGCGCGACAAACCTGTTCGACGAGGATTTCAACTACTTCGACACCGACGTGCGCAATCCGGTCCTTCAGCCGACCCGGAGGATCTATGCCCGAGTCGTCGTGGCCTTCTAGTGATCGGGACGCGAGCCGTGAGAAAGAAGTCCAAGGAGGGGAAAGCGATGTTTGAGCGACGAATGAAGGTTCGGGCGCTGGCCGGTGCCTTGGCCGCGCTCGTGACGATGGCGGCTTCGAACGCGTGGGCGGCGGTCTGTACCACGAGCAAGACGCTTACGAACCAGACCTGCACGTCCTGGAGGTCGACGAGCTCCGGCGTCAGGTACTGCTCACTCTGGTGCACGGGCAGCGAGATCTGCGACAACGTCATCTACGGCCTGGGCGGCAACGTCGTGAAGGAGTGCGTCGAAGGCGAGAACTGCCCGGTCACGTCGTGCTCGGCCTTTGGCACCCAACCCATCGCCGGAAGCTCGGGCACCTGCGACACGAACCTCAACACCCTGAACGCCACCTGTGGCATCCCAGGGAAGCTCGCCTGCTCCGACGCCGATACGGACTGCCCCAGCGGCGGTGAGTGCGACGAGGGAGAAGGCCCGGACGACAACGGCGACGAGTTCATCGTTCTGGACGAAGCCCTGGATTTCACCAGCGACACGCTGATCTGCGACAAGAAGGGAAAGTGCACGAACACCCTGAGGCTGCTGCCAGAGGACACCGCGGACCTCTGCCCCGGCGACACTGAGTTCGTGACGTTCACCGCCTCGGAGTTCAAGGCGAGGTCCTGCTTCTGCCCGGGCGGTTTCGCCGGCGAGACGTGTTGTGCCGACAGCTCGCGCACCGACGGCGGCTGTTCCAAGAAGTACGCAGAAGGCCTCGCGACGGAGGGCACGCCGACCTGCATGGTCGCGTTGTGCACGGTCGACCTGTCGGACTTCGATCCGGAGGTCAACTTCAACCTGCCGTACGATTGTCATCCGTCTGGGGCCCTGGAGTGTGGAGGCGTGACCGGCACCGTTTGCCCCGCGAGCTGACCACCGGTGGCGTCGAAGCGGGTTCATGCCCTGGGCCCCCCCCTCCGCCCAGGGCATGAGTCGCGCTAACGACGGCTCAGCGGGCCGGTGCGTCCCTCACCGCCTCGGCCAGCTCGCGGGCAGAGGCGTAGCGTTCGTCCCGTTCCTTGGCCAGGGCCTTGCGGACGATCGGGTCCCAGGCGGGATCCACCTTCGGGTCGAGGGTCGACGGTAGGTCGGGCTCGGCTTTGATGATGGCGAACATCAGGGCCGGCACAGTTTCGCCCTTGAAGGGCTTCCGGCCGGCCAGGAGCTCGTAGAGGATCACCCCGAGCGAGAACACGTCGCTGCGGGCGTCGATCTTCTGCCCGTTCACCTGCTCCGGGGACATGTAGGCCGGCGTGCCGATGACGCTTCCGGTCCGCGTCAGGCTCGACTCCACGACCCGCGCGATCCCGAAGTCCATCACCTTCACCAGCCCGCCGCTCGTCACCATGATGTTGTCGGGCTTCACGTCCCGGTGGAAGACGCCGTTCGCGTGGGCGTAGTCGAGGCCCATGCCCGCGTTGTAGATAACGTGGCGGACCTGCTCGGCGCTGAGCCGATCCTTCTTCATCAGGCGCGTCAGCGTCTGGCCCTCGACGAACTCCATCACGATGTAGGACATGCCGAGCTCCTCCCCGACGTCGTAGACGGTCACGATGTTGGGGTGGGTGAGCCGGCCCGCGGTCTGCGCCTCCCGGTAGAAGCGCTGCCGCATCTCGATCAGCTCCTGGGGCGAGAGGTCCTCGCTCGGCCGGATCGTCTTGAGGGCGGCGCGGCGCTGCATCACGGTGTCGCGCACGAGGTAGACGTCGCCCATGCCCCCGCGGCCGAGGTGCTTCTCGATCTCGAAGCGCGCGAAGCGCGTGCCCGGCGCGAACGAGGAGCCGCTCAGCGTGCCGGACGTGGGCAGCGGCGTGCGCATGCCGAGCGGGGTGGGCGTCGCGAAGGGCGAAGGAGGCCGCAGCGGCGTGGGCTGGCTCGTGAGCCCGCCCCCCGAGAGGGTCGGCCCGGTCGGGACGCCGAGCGTGGGCGCCTCGTGGGGTAGGGCGGTGTCGGGGGTCGAGACGAGGGCGGCCAGGGGCGACTCGTCGCCCGTCGGGACGACCAGCGTCGCCGGAAGCGTTGGCGGCTTCAGGGTCGCCCCGGGCGACGCCCCGGGCACGGCCGTGGGCGAGGCGGTGGGCACGAGGGTGGGCGTGGAGGGGCCGGCCTGTGTGAGGCGCTGGATGCGGTGCCCGACGTCCTCGAAGCCCGGGTCCTTCTCGAACACCTTGTGGTACGCGAGCAGGGCCTTGTCGCGCTGGCCGCGGTTCTCGTAGTCGACGCCCAGGTTCACGTAGACGAGCTTCATGTCCTCCGTGAAGGGCAGCTTGTTGAAGGTGGCCAGGGCCATGTCGAGCATGCCCTTCTCCTGGAAGCTGAGCCCGAGCAGCCGCTGGTTCTCCACCTTCTCGGCTGCGAGGTCGTGGCTCTCCCGCTCCGTGGCCCGCAGGCGGAACGCCACCGCCGTGGCCAGCGGCGCCACGAGCGCCACGCACGGGTAGAGCACCTTGATCCAGAGGCCCTGTTGCACGAAGAGGAACGCAGCCGTGCCCAGCACGGCCAGGGCGGCGGCGGGGACGCCGGCGAGGAGCATGGGTGTCGTGAGGCGGGGCATGAGCCACACGGCCGCACCGGCGGCCGCCAGGAACAGGCCCCACTCCAGGAGCCAGGCCCAGCGGGGGGCCTGGACGAAGTCGGCGCGGAAGAGGTTGTCGAGGAAGGTCGCGTAGACGAGGACTCCCGGCGCCTCGACTGCGAACGGGAAGTCGCGGTCGTCGAGCCCGTCGGCGGTGAAGGCGACGAGGACGGCCTTGCCGCGGAAGGCCTCGTCCGCGATGTCGCCGCGCACGACGTCCAGGAACGAATATTCCGGGAAGGCCTTCTCGCCCGCCGCCGGCCAGTCGAGGAGCACTTCTCCCGAGTCCGAAACCGGGATATCCCATTCGCCCATCGCCACGCGGCCTTCCAAGGCCTCGACGCCGGCCGACGGCGTCCCGGTGTAGACGCGCGCCATCTGCAGCGCCAGGGAGGGATAGGCCTTGTCCCCGTGGCGGACGACGAGGAGCAGCACGCGGATGCGGCCGTCCTCGCTCTCGACGGTGGCGACGTGGCCGATGCCGGCGGCCGCCTCGGCGAGCACGGGCTCGGGAGCGATCACGCCGGAGGCCGGAGGCGGAGCCGCGGTCTTGAACCGCGGGAAGGCGCTGGCCTGGATCTCCTCGGGGGCCGGCATGCCCGGCGGCGAGGGATTGCCGAGGCCGGTGAACTCGTAGCCGAACACGACGTTGCCCGCCTGCTTCATGGCGGCGGCGAAGAGCGGGTTGTTCGGCGCCTCGCGCTCGACGGTGCCGAACGTCACGTCGAAGGCGATCATGCGTGCGCCGGCCTTCGAGAGCTTCTCGATCAGCGGAACGTATTCGTTTCGAGGCCAGGCGGGCGCGCCCTTGACGCCGATGCTCTTCTGGTCGATGCCGACGATCACGACCTGCGGGCTCGGGTTGGCTGTGCCCCGCAAGGATTGCCAGGCGTCGAGCAGGACCAGGTCGGGACGCCTCAGGGCAGGGGCCATCTCGGCAAGGACGCGCAGGACGGCGACTGCCAGCGCAGT
>DASSJI010000011.1:0-6433 GCA_035691285.1 Vicinamibacteria bacterium
TATTGACGCGCGCCAGCGCTTTCTCAGATCAAGCGGCCGGATCATTCCACGTGGGCTCGAGTTGTACCTCGTCCCAGCCGAGGTACCTGAGTTGTACGCGCGCGAAGTGGATTTCTGGTGCGAGGACTTGCATGGCGTCGACTATTCACCGTTGAGGGAGTTCGCCGTCAATAACCCCCTGAAGGCGCCGCTCAATGAGAAAGCCTTCTTGGCCCAGCCCGTAAGGCTTCTCCACATCGACCTCGCCACGCACCCGGGGCCGGCGGTGGGGGGCGAGGCGATCACGACGGCAAGCCGCTCGGGCGAGATGCACGGGCTGGCGGGGTGGTTCAGTGCCGAGTTGGCCGACGGCGTGTACACCAGCAACGGGCCTGTGGCGGGGCGCGCCGACTGGCCCCTGATCTTTCTCCCCGTCCGGCAGGTGGTGTCCCTGAACAAGGGCGACAGCGTCCGCGCGCGTTTGGCGACCTACAACGGGTCGGAATGGCGTTGGTCCGTTGACGTCATCAGATGTCTCGAGACGACTCCGTGCGTACACTTCACGCAGTCGACGATCGACGGCTTTCCGCTGTCCTTGGCACAGCTTCAGTCCATGGAGGCCGGTCGCGTGCCGGAGCTGTCGCGTCGTGGTGAGGCTGAAGCCAGGATACTGAGCCTTCTCGCCGCTCGGCGGAGCATCGGCGAGATCGCACAGCACTTGCTCGACGGCTACGGCGACGTGTTTCAGCGACGGGGTGACGCGGCGTCGCTGGTTCGAGAAGTCGTGGCGCGCTGCGCCGTGCGCTAGGCAACCTCGGGGCGAGCTGCAACCACGAGCCCGAAAGTCCTGGCGGGTTATGCTCTGCGCCCAATGCGTGACCGGCTGGCCCGGCTGGCAAACGCGCTGCGCTTGGCGCGCGAAGCGTCGCCCCGGGCCCTTTCACTAGGCGTCGCCCTTTGGTTCGCCCAGGGGCTCCTGCCATTGGCGACGCTGATCTTGCTGCGCTTGCTCGTGGATGGCGTCGCGGGTGGAGGCACGCTGGGCGCGAGTGCGGCGGTCCTGGCGGGTGCCCTGGGGCTCGTTGCGCTGCTCGGGGCTTGGACGCAATCACTGTCAGGCCTCGTCACCGAAGCGCACGCGCAGCGAGTCGCCGATCACGTGGCCGAGAAGCTTCACGCGAAGTCGCTGGAGCTCGACCTCGAGTACTACGACGACCCGCATTACTACGACGTGCTGCACCGGGCGCAGCAGGAGGCGCCGTATCGGCCGCTGCGGGTCGTGTCAGACCTTACGGCGATCGGGCAGGGGGGGCTGGCGCTCCTGGCGATGACCGGCCTGCTGGCATCGATCCGGTGGGAGCTGGCCCTCGTCCTGTTCGCCTCGGCGCTGCCCGGGATCCTGGTGAAGGTCCGATCGGCGCGGGAGCTGTTCGCGTGGCAGCGGTCGCGGACCGAGCACGAGCGGAGGGCCTGGTACTACCAGCAGATGCTCATCGACGGGGCCTACGCCAAGGAGGCGCGGGCGTTCGGCTTCGGCGACGTCGTGCGCGGCTGGTTCCGCAACACCCGCGAGGGCCTGCGCCGGGAGCGGCTCGAGCTGCTGCGGAAGAGGACCTGGGGGCAGATGGCGGCGCAGGCGGTCGGCGTGGCGCCGCTCTACGGAGCGCTCGTGTACCTCGTGCTCGAGACGGCGGCAGGACGCCAGACGCTGGGCGACCTCGTGCTCTTCTACACCGCGGCCCAGCGCGGCCTCTCATCGCTCCAGGAGCTGCTCGCCGGCCTCGCCGGCTTCTACGAGAACAACCTCTTCCTCTCGAACTTCTCCGAGTTCCTGGAGCTGCCCTCGCGCATCGTCGAGCCGGAGCGGCCGCGCCCGATGCCGGCGTCGATCGGCTCGGGCTGGGCACTGCAGGAGGCGTCCTTCCGCTATCCGCGCGCCGAGCAGGAGGCGCTCTCCGGTGTGAGCCTCAGGATCGGGCCGGGAGAGGTGGTGGCGCTCGTCGGCGAGAACGGGGCCGGCAAGAGCACTCTGGTGAAGCTCCTGTGCCGGCTCTACGATCCCGGCTCGGGATCGGTGACGCTCAATGGCACGCCGCTCCGCGAGCTGCCCCTCGCGGGGCTGCGCAGGCGGATCACGGTGGGCTTCCAGGATCACGCGCGTTACCACCTGACCCTGCGCGAGAACGTCTGGCTCGGCGACGTGACGGCGCCGCTCGACCCGGAGCGGCTCGAGAGAGCGGTCGAGCTCGCCGGCGCCGCGCGCGTAGCCCGCGGCCTGCCCCAGAGCGTGGACACGCTGCTCGGGCACTGGCTCGAAGGCGGGCACGAGCTGAGCGTGGGCGAGTGGCAGCGCGTGGCCCTGGCGCGCGTCCTGTGGCGCGACGCCTGGCTCGTGATCCTCGACGAGCCCACGAGCGCCATGGACCCCGAGGCGGAGAACCGCTTCTGGGAGGAGCTGCGCCCCGCGCTCGAGGGTCGCGCGGCGCTCCTGATCAGCCACCGCTTCTCGACCGTGCGTCAGGCCGACCGGATCTACGTGCTCGAGCGCGGCCGCGTCGCCGAGAGCGGGAGCCACGACGAGCTTGTCGGGCGGGCCAGCGTCTACGCCCGTCTCTACGCCTCGCAAGCGCGGTACTACGGCTGAGGAGGCCGGCCTCTTACTCGTCCGGAGCCTGCTGGGCCGCTTGCCAGAGCTCCCGGTACTTGGCGCGGACCCACGGATCGAGTGCTTCTTCGACGGTTTCTGGCAATCGCAGGCCTCGAATCAGCTCGAGCACGTCGGCCAGGTCCTTGAGCCGGTGTGGAGCCGAAATCCCCGATGCGAGCTTCAGCTCGATCAGCTTGGGCAGCGGCAGCAGGGCCACGCGACGACCCCGCACCGCCGCCTGAGCTGGCTCGGGGAACGCCACCGGCTTCGGCTTGCCGTCTCCCGGAAACTCACCCGCCAGCACGACGTCTACGTCGACACCGTTCTCGGTGTCGTGCAGGCCGCGGCTGCCCGGAAACTTCTCGCGGTAGCCGCGGCCGAGCTCGGCGTCCTTGAAGCGGCGCAGGCCGTCGGGGGAGAGCAGGACGTCGACGTCGATCGTGACTCGGCGATAGCCCCACTCGTTGAGGGCCATGGCGCCGATGATCGCGTAGGGGATCCCGTGCCGGTCGAGCAGCGCCGAGAGGCGTTCGAGCGCCTTCTGGACGTCCGCCTCGCCCATGAAGAACCTCCTGGCGTGGTCCACGCCGGACCAGAACTCCTGCTCGCGTTCGGCCGAGAGCGTTTCGGACATGACCACAGAGATTCTAGGCCCAACTCGAATCGCAAGTTCATGGGACGCGGGCGCCCCTCGGCACCTGTCCGGGAAGGAGAAGGGTCTTGATCAGCTCTCCTTCACCGCACACCGTCGTTCCAGAGAAGCGCTTGTACCAGGCGGCTTCAGGCACCTCGGGCTCGCCGTCGAGCCACGCGGCCAGCAGTTCGAGCTGGCGGGCGTCGATCTGGCGCTCCTGGATGCGGTCCAGGAGATGCTGAAAGAGGGTGGGCGGGACGTCCTTGCGCCGAACCCGAGGCACGCTCAGATCCCGTAGAACCCTCGGGTCATCCGTTCCCGGAGCGACGCGGCCAGAGCCGGGTCCTTCGCTCCGGCGAGCTTCTTCCCGAGGTTGCGCAGCTCCGCCGGGCTGAGCAGTTGCGCACGGCCCTCAAGGGCGCTCAGCTCCGCGGTTTCGATCGCGACCTCCTCGCCGCTCGGCTTGCGCGCCACGACCCGCGCGCCTGTCACCGCCTGCCGCACGAACCAGTGATAGACGGCGAGGGCGTTCTTGATCACCTCGGTGCGCTTCGTGCGCGTGAGGGCCGCCACCTGGTTGACCAGGGCGATCTCGGACTCCGTGAGGACCGGCTGTACGCGCGCCATACTCATTTCTCCTCAGTTTCCGCTCTAGAATAGCTCGCAGAGAAGCACAGTGTCGAGGGACCCATTCCGCTTCCGCCCCCCGCCCCACGCGACGGCGGCCGAGGAGCGTTGGTGCCTGCTGCGGGCGTTCGCGCCGCGGGAGACGGCGGCGCCCGCGGTCGCCGCCGCGGCGGCCGTGGGCGTGGCGCGAGCGCTGGGGCTCGCGGCGCGTATCGCGGGGCGGCTCGGGCCGGCGGCGCTCCAGCGCGAGCTGGGCGAGGAGAGCGCCCGGGCGCTGCTCCACGACTACGCGAGCGCCCTGGGCCGGGCGCAGGCGCTCGATCGGGCGGCCCGAGCCGTGGCCCAGGCGGCGGCCGAGGTCGGCGCCCCGCTCGTCCTGCTGAAGGGCGCGGCGCTCTCGGCCCTCCGCCTCGTGGACGACGCGCAGCGCGAGGCCGTGGACGTGGACGCGCTCGTGCCGGAGGACCGTCTCGAGGCGCTCCAGGACCGCCTCGTCGCCCGCGGTTTCCGCGCGAGCGACGCGCGGCCCGCCGACCATCAGGCCGCGCCGCTCACGGACCCGAGCGGCGCGATGGTGGAGCTCCACCGCTTCGTGCCCGGGCTCCGCGCCGCCGGATCACGCCGCGACGCGCGCCTCGCGGACCTCGAGCGGGCGGGCGGCCTCGAGCCGCTCGCGGGCTGGCCCGGCCGCGTGCTCGCGCCCGCGCGGGACGTCCTGGCCGCCCACGCGCTCGTGCACGGCCTCGACCAGCACGGCCTCTCGCCCGGCTCGTATCCGCTCGCCCGGATGCTCGGGGACCTCGCTGACCTGGAGGCTGGCGGCTTCGCGCTTCTCTGGAGCACGGTCGAGCGCTGGATCGGCGGCTCGCTCAGCCGGGCCGAGGCCGAGGCGGCGTTCCAGTTGACAGGCGACCTGCGGCGCGGCGGGCTGCCGAGCTCGCCGCACGCGGACGCGCTGCTCCGCCACGTTCTCGTGGCCGCGGCCGATCCCGGCTACGGCGCCTCCCTGGGCCAACGCGCCCTGATCGCGCAGCTCACGTCGGGCGCTCCCGGCGACCGCTCGCGCCTCCTCGCGAGCGTCCTGTTCCCGACGCGGGCCCAGCTCGACGCGCTCTACGGCGGTCCGCGCAGCGCCCTCGGCTACGTGCTGCTGCGGCTCTGGCGGCCCTTCGAGCTGGGCTTGCGGCTCGCGCTGTACCTGCTCCGGGGCTGATGCCGCAGTGTCCCAATCCATGATAATCTGATTCTCATGGAAACGCGGCTTTCGGCCACCGAGGCGGCGAGGTCCTTCTCGGACCTGCTCAACCGCGTCAGGTATCGCGGCGAGGAGTTCGTCATCGAGCGCGGCGGCGAGGCGATCTGCCGGATGAGCCCAGTAGCCGCTCCGGCGCGCGTGAACGGGAGAGAGCTGGCGGCGCTGTTGCGAGACCTTCCTCGCCCTGACGCCGGCTTCGCCAGGGACGTCCGCGCCGGCGTCAAGCGTCAAGGGCGCGCCCCGGCGTCGCGATGGGGACGCTGATCGACTCGTCGGTCCTGATCGCGGCGGAGCGGGAGCGGCTCGATCTGCGGGCGGCTCTGGAGGCGCGCCCGGAGGAACCGTTCGCGATCGCCGCGATCACAGCGTCGGAGCTGCTTCACGGCGTGCACCGGGCGGCGACGGCGGAGCAGCGCCAAAGGCGCGAGGCCTACGTGGAGAAGCTCCTGGACGCGCTCCCGGTGCTGCCGTTCAACCTTGTCGTGGCGCGCACCCATTCCTCGCTTGGGGCGGAACTGGCGAAGCGGGGCGTGAGCGTCGGCGCACACGATCTCCTGATCGGGGCCACGGCCGTCTCGGCGGGATACAGGGTCGCGACGCGTGACATGCGCAGCTTCGGCAGGATCCCCCGGCTCGAGGTCGAGAAGTGGTGAGACGCGGCGCTTCCGACCCTCACCCGGCGCGCCGCCGCAGCACGTCCCCCACCAGGTAGAGGCTCCCCGCCACGACGACCGGCGCGCCCGGCGGGGCGAGGCGCGCGGCGAGGCGCAGGGCCCTGGGGATGCTCGGCTCGAGGCGCGCCCCGCGGGCGACCCGGCCGGCTGCGCGCTTGATCGCCTGGGGCGGCGCGGCCCGGTCGCCGGGAGCCTTCGTCAGCACGACGGCGCGGGCCAGCGGGAAGAGCGCGCGCGCCATCGTGCCGCCCTTCTTGTCGCCCATCACGCCGAACACCAGGACGAACGGCCGGTGGCCCGCGAGGTAGGCCGCCAGGGCGCGGGCGCCGGCGGGGTTGTGGGCGCCGTCGAGGAGCAGCGGCGGCGCGCCCGCCCGCGCGGGCGCCAGCCACTGGAGGCGGCCCGGCCATCGGGCTGAGGCGAAGGCCTTGGGGATGCGGGTTGGGTCCACGCGCAGGCCGGCGGCGCGAGCCTCGTCCAGCACGCGCAGGGCGACGGCGGAGCAGCGCCAAAGGCGCGAGGCCTACGTGGAGAAGCTCCTGGACGCGCTCCCGGTGCTGCCGTTCAACCTTGTCGTGGCGCGCACCCATTCCTCGCTTGGGGCGGAACTGGCGAAG